>CADCTH010000572.1 GCA_902805495.1 uncultured Actinomycetospora sp. | reverse complement strand
GCCGGTCGCGACGGGCCAGAGCGGGAGCTGCTCGCCGACGTCGACGGCCGCCCCGGAGACGACCACGCCGCCCTCGGATTCGACGCGTGCCGCCAGACCGCGCACGAGCCGCGACTTGCCCGCGCCTGCGTCGCCGGTGACCACCGCGGTGAGCGCACCCGTGCGGCACGCGCGGTCCCAGCACCGGGCCAGCACCGCGGCGTCGGCGGCGCGCAGCACCGCGTCGCCGGCCGGGTCGCTCACCCCCACCGCCCTGGCACTCCGGGGACGCTAGGGCGCGCCCGTGCGCGGCGTCCAGCCGTCGAGGCGCCCGCCGGGCGGCCTAGTCATTTCTGCTGATGTGGGCGCACTGGTTGATCGGCGAAGCTTTCGCGCCGAGGGCGGGACGACGGTCGTCGGGGATGGTCGGGGGGTCGTCGCTCGGACGTCCTCGCTCGCCCTGGTCCCTGCGGCCGGGCGCGCGACGGGAAGGGGAGACGGGGCTCGTCGAGCCTGCTCCGGGGGGATGCGGCTCGCCCCCGTCTCCCCTTTCCGCGCGCTCAGGCCCACAGGCGCTGCGTCGCGATCGCCGCGCCCTCGGAGAGCGCTCGGAACTTCTCCCACACCACGCTCGGGTGCACCTCCGGCGAGTAGCTCGCCCGCGACGAGAACCCGCAGTCCGCACCCGCGACGACGTTCTCGCGACCCACGCACGACGCGTACCAGCCGATCATGTCGGCGATCAGCTCCGGGTGCTCCACGTAGTTCTGGGCGTGGCCGAGCAGTCCGGGGATCAGTACCGCGCCGTCGGGCAGCGGGAGGTCCTGCCAGATCTTCCACTCGTGCATGTGCCGCGGGTTGGCGACCTCGAACGAGTACCCGCCGGCCTGGATGCCGAGCATGTACGGCGCGACCTCGGCCATCCCGATGTCGTGGATCCGCGGGCCGTGGTTGAGGCCGTAGCAGGTGTGCAGGCGGATGCGGTCGGTCGGGATGCCGCGCAGGGAGTGGTTGACGATCTCGGCGTGCTCGCGGGCGGCGCGGTCGCGCTCGGCGGCGTCGAGGCCCGGGTCCGCGAGGATCTCGATGAGCCACGGGTCGTCGACCTGCAGCAGCAGCCCGGCGTCGACGATCGCCAGGTACTCCTCGCGCAGGGCCTCGCCGACCGCCTCGTAGTACTCGCGCTCGGACGCGTAGTACTCGTTGCGGCCGAACCCGCGGGGCGAGGTGGACGGCATGAAGGCCTCCACGACGCCGCTGACCCCGGCGAGGGCCTTGTGCAGGTTGGCGATGTCGGTCTGCAGCTCGTCGTGGCCGGTGTACCGGACGGGCCCGACGCAGGCGATGCTCTGCATCGGCGCGACGGTCTTCGTGTACTTGCCGAGGTAGCCCTCGTAGTACTCGGGGAAGGCGTCGATCTCGACCTGCCACGACGGCGGGAGCAGCCGCTCGCCCGAGTCGGGGGCGAAGCCGTCGAGCCGGCGCTGGATGTAGGTCGCGAAGCTGACCTTGCCCATCTCGCCGTCGGTGACGACGTCGATCCCCACCTCGCGCTGGCGGGCGACGACGTCGGCGACGGCCTCGGTCACCTGCCGGGCGAAGAGGTCGTGGTCGTAGGGCCGGCCGTGCTCCTTCTCCCGCATGGTGTCCAGCAGGGGCTCGGGGCGGGCGAGGCTGCCGACGTGGGTCGTCAGGACGCGGTCGGTGCTGCGCTGCATGTCCGGAGACGCTAGGAGCGCCTCCGGACGCCCGGCACCGCGCCGTTCCCCCCAGCCGAACACGGCGCGCGGGGTCAGTGGGGGTGGGGGTGTCCGTGGGCGGCGGCGTGGTGCTGGCCGTGGTCGTCGCCCGGGCCCGCGTCGCTGCCCGTGCCCGACGCGAGTCCCGTCCCGAGCGCCGCCGGCGTGACGTCCGGCCGTCCCCGGCGGCGGCGCAGGACGTCCGCGAGGCCGAGGGCGAACGCCGCGAGCACGCAGGCGAGGACCACGAGCAGACCGGCGGCCAGCGCCGTCCCGTACTGCTGGCCGGAGGCGGACAGGACGGCGAAGAAGACGGTGGCGACCAGCGCGATCCCGATCGACGACCCGATGCGCTGCGACGTCTGCTGCATCCCGCCCGCGGTGCCGCCCTGGTCGACGGGCACGTCCTGCAGGGTCAGCGCCTGGTTCGGGGTGATCACCAGTCCGCTGCCGACGCCGGCGACGAGCAGCGGGAGGGCGGTGAGCAGGCCGGTCGACGGGTCGGTGCGGACGCGGACGACGACGAGGGTGGCGGCGATCCCGGCGGCCATGACGAGCGTCCCCGCCACCACGAGCGGGCGCCCCACACGGACGACGATCCGGCCGCCCCACGCCGCGGCCACCGCCGACCCCACCGCGTAGGGCATCGTCGCGAGCCCCGCGAGCAGGGCCGAGTAACCCAGACCCTGCTGCAGGTAGACCGTGAGCACGAAGAAGATCGCCGTCGACCCCGCCATGTACAGCGTGCCGAGGCCGGTGCCGAGGACGTAGCCGGGGCTGCGCAGCACCCGCTCGTCGAGCAGCGGCTCGCGCCCGCCGCGGGCGTAGCGGCGCTCCCAGACGACGAAGCCCACGGCGACGGCGAGGCCGGCGGCGGCGGTCCACCAGGGAGCGCTCGCGGGGTCCCGCTCGGCGAGCACGACGGGCAGCAGGACGCCGAACACCGCGAGGCCCAGGAGCACGGCGCCGACGGGGTCCAGCGAGGTGCGCGACCGCTGCGCCCGGCCGGGGTCGGCGGGCAGGAGCCGCGGGGCCAGCACGAGCGCGACCGCCGCGAGGGGCAGGTTGACGAGGAAGACCCAGCGCCAGCCCGCGGACGGCCCGCCGAGCTCGATGATCAGGCCGCCCAGCAGCGGTCCGACCGCGGTCGAGGAGGCGTTGACCGCGCCGAAGATCCCGAACGCGGTACCGCGCTCGCGACCGCTGAACATCTGCTGGATGAGCCCGAGCAGCTGCGGGTTGACCAGCCCGCCGGCGAGCCCTTGGACGAGGCGGGCGACGACGAGCCAGAGCGGGCTCTGCGCCAGCCCGGCAGCGAGGCTCGCGAGCGCGAAGAGCACCAGGCCCACGACGAGCATCCGCTTGCGGCCCCGCCCGTCGCCGAGGCGCCCGGCGGGGACGAGCGCGAGCCCGAACGTCAGCGTGTAGCCCGCGACGATCCAGGAGAGGTCGGCCGGGCTCGCGCCGAGACCGGTGCGGAACGAGGGCAGTGCGACGTTCACGATGCTGACGTCGACGAAGATCATGACGCCGGCGAGCATGCAGACGGCCAGCGCCTTCCACCGCCCGGGGTCGGGGGCGTCCCGGTCGTCGGCGTGCGGCGCGCGCTCGGGGTCCGTCGCAGGCACGGACCCGTGGCTACCCAGGTGGCGGAACAACGACGCCCGTCCGGGGGTTGGTGGGGGGCGTGACCGAGAACCAGGTGGAGGCCAGCCCGACGGACTGGGTCCGTGAGCAGACCGAGAAGATCGTGCAGAGCGGGACCACGGAGGGCGTGGAGGTCCGCGGCGCCCCGGTCGTCCTGCTGACGCTGCGCGGGGCGAAGACCGGCAAGCTGCGCCACACCCCGGTGATGCGGGTGGAGCACGACGGGAGCTACGCCGTCGTCGCGTCCAAGGGCGGGGCGCCCGAGAACCCCGTCTGGTACGCCAACATCCGCGCCCACCCCGAGGTCACCCTCCAGGACGGCACCGAGACCGGCACCTACGTCGCCCGTCTCGTGTCCGGCGACGAGCGGGCGCAGTGGTGGGAGCGCGCGGTCGCGGTGTACCCGCCGTACACCGACTACCAGGCGAACACCAGCCGCGAGATCCCGGTGTTCGTGCTGGACCCGAAGTAGGGCGGGGTCGTCCGGTCAGCTGCGCGCGCGCTCCAGGTCCGCCGAGATGCGGGCGGCGGCGCGCCGCAGCCCCTGGACGACGGCCGGCTTGCGCGGCCCGAGCACGCGCGAGGTCACCCCGACCACCGACAGCGCCGCCACCGGGTGCGGACGCCCGCCCCGGGTCAGCGTGATCGGCGCCGCGAGCGACGACCAGCCGGGCTCGAACTCCTCGCGCGAGGTCGCGTAGCCCTGGTCACGGGTCTGGGCGAGGATCTGCCGGTAGCGCAGCGGGTCGACCACCGTGAACGGCGTGTACCGGCGCAGGCCGCGCTCGAGGATCGCGGTGACCAGCGCCGGGTCCGCGGCCGCGAGCACGCGCCCGGTGCTCGACGAGTGCGCCTGGTTGCGGCGGTGCTCGCTGCGGAAGCGCACGTTCATGCCGGCGGCCTCGGTGCGCTCGACGTAGAGCACGTCGGTGCCCACGACGACGCCGAGCTGCACGGTCTCGCGCAGGAGCTCGCGCAGGTCACCCATCGCGGGCAGGGCGACGTCGCGCAGCATGAGCCGGTCGACGGCGAGCTGGCCGTACTCGAACAGGCGCAGGCCCAGGCGGTAGCGGCCCGAGCCGGTGCGCTCGAGCAGCCCGCCGGTGGCGAGCGCGGCGAGCATCCGGCACGCGGTGCTCTTGGCGATGCCGAGCCGGGCGGCGACGCGGGTGGCGCCGAGCTCGGCCTCGTCGGCGAAGCAGTCGAGCACCGCGACGGCGGTGGACACCGACCGCAGCGGTGAGTCGTCCTCGGGCGGGCCACCGGCGTCGACGTCGAGCGGGGGGAGGGACAGGACGGTCATGGCTGCAGGCCTCCCGCTCCTTCTTCCCATCGGGGGAACTCGTCGGGCGGCGGGACGTTCACCTCGGTGACCCGGTTCCGGTAGGAGACGAAGGCGCTCCGGGCGCCCTCGCGCACCTTCACCCGGATCTCCTCGGTGTTCAGCGGCTCGCCCGGGTCGTAGCCGTGCGCCCAGGTGGCGAAGGCGCGCATCGGCCCCGAGTGGGTCGCGGCGAGGATCCGGCGGTGGCTGATCGAGCCGTCGGGCTGCGTCGACTCGGTGATCAGCCGGTGGAACCCGCGCCAGAAGCGCCGCACGCACATCGCCGGCGGCTCGAAGTACATCATCGGGACCGTCAGCCACTCCTGGATCGGGTCCGCCCCGCCCAGCTGCGTGCGGTAGAAGCGGTCGATCTCGACCAGCCAGCGCGGGCGGTCGCCGACGGCGAGGCGCTCGAGGGTCTCGTTGGTGGCCTGGTACTGGCGGAACGCCGAGGTGACGTCGCGCAGGCCGTCCGGGGTCCAGACCCCGAAGTTGCGCAGCTCCGGGATCGGCTCCTTCTCGGTGATCTCGGCGTCGATGCCCCACATCTGGAGCCCGTCGGTGACCCCGCGGTAGAGCTGGTCAGCGGTCTGGCGGGCCCGGTTGGTGTCGGCGCAGACCAGCCGGACGCGGTCGCCGGCGTCGAACCGGCGCGCCAGCTCGTGGCCGCGCCGGTGGGCCTGCCAGCCGCCCATCGGCGTCAGGCCGGCGTCGGTGGAGTAGCCCTGGGTGATGCCGTGCCGGATGATCGAGATCTCGCAGACGATCTTCTCCGACGCGCGGCGCTCCACCGGCGCGGCGATCTCCTTGCCCCGGCTGGCCTCGGCCAGCTCCGGGGTGAAGTGCTTGCCGTCGTACTCGACGGTCGCGGTGCCGCCGGGCGCCGATCCCCGGTCACGGAAGCGGCGCAGGTAGAGCGGCAGGCCGTCACCCTCCGGCGGAGCCTCCGGCGTCGCCGGTGCCGCGGCGGAGCTGGCGCGGTCGGACTCCGGGGCCTTCGTCCCGCCGCGGCGTGCCCGGTAGCGCGACAGGTAGTCCGGGGCCTCGTAGCGGTGGACGGACCGGGCGTCGGGGCGCTGTTCCGTGCCCGTCACGAGTGCACCGTGAAGAAGCGCTCGTTGACCTGGCGGTGGTAGTAGAAGATGGCCCGCCCCATCTCCTCCTCGGTCCAGGTGATCGGCTCGAAGTCCGGGTCGACCCAGTAGCCGCCGGTGAAGAGCTCGTTGCGGTTGCCGGCCGGGTCGAAGAAGTACGTCGTGTAGCCGCGGGTGACGCCGTGGCGCGTGGGCGCCACGTCGATGTGCACCCCGTGGTAGGCCAGCGTGTCGGCGGCGTCGCGGATGCCGTTCCAGTCGTCGAGCCAGAACGCGAAGTGGTGCAGCGCCCCGTTCGGTCCCGTGATCACCGCGATGTCGTGCGGGGTGTGCGAGTGCTCGAGGAACGTCGCGAGCTGGTGGCCGTCGTTGGCGAGGATCTGCTCGGTGAGCCGGAACTCGAGCAGCTCGCAGAAGAACGCGGTGAACGCCTCGACGTCCTCGGCCATGACGAACAGGTGGTCCAGGCGCGGGGGAGCGATCCCGATGAGGTCCTGCGGGCGGGGCGGCGGGTTCGTCTTCGGCAGCATGTTGCCGATGCGCTCGGTGCCGTGGGTCAGCTCGACGAGGTGGCCCGACGGGGAGTCGAAGCGGATCGCCTCGCCCCAGCCCGGGCCCAGCTCGCGGAGGGCGTAGCGCTTGACCGGCACGCCGGCGGCCTCGAGCTTGGCGGTGAAGTGGTCGAGGTCCGAGGCCTCGTTGAGCTTGAACGACATGTGGTCGAGGCCGTAGGTGGGCGCCTCGCGCAGGATCACCGAGTGGTGCTCGCGCTCGTCCCAGCACTTGAGGAACACCCGCGGGGCGCCGTCGCGCTCGTCGCGGGCGGTCTCGATGAGGCCCAGGACCTCGGTGTAGTAGGCGGTGGCGAGCTCGAGGTCGGGGACCCGGACCTCGACGTGCTGCAGCCGGATGATCCGGTCGGAGGTGGTGGCCACGATGTCCGAGTCCCCTTACGTGTGCATCCGCAGGAACCGCTGGCTGATGACGTTCTCGTAGTAGAAGAGGCCCTTGCCGAAGTTGTCCTCGGTCCAGGTGAGGATCTCGGTGTCGGGGTCGACCCAGTAGCCGCCGGTGAAGACCTCGTTGCGGATGCCGAGCGGGTCGAAGAAGTAGATGGTGTTGCCGCGCGTGACGCCGTGGCGCGTGGGGCCCTGGTCGATCTGCACGCCGTTGTAGGCGAGCGTGTCGGCGGCCTTGCGCACGTGGTCCCAGTCGTCGAGCCAGTACGCCCAGTGGTGCAGCGCGCCGTTCGGGCCGTTGACGATGGCGATGTCGTGGGGCGAGTGCGTGTTGCCCGCGAGCCACACGCCGAGCTGGTGGCCGTTGCCGTCGAGGACCTGCTCGGTCAACCGCATGCCGAGCACGTCGATGAAGAAGCTCGCGGCCTCGGCGACCTCCTCGGCGTTGACCAGCATGTGGTCCATGCGCGGCGGCGCGATGCCCGGCAGGTCGGGCGGCGGGACGGGCGAGGGGTTGCGCTTGCCCAGGATGTTGCCGGTCTTCTCGATGTCCCAGACCAGCTCCATGATCTGGCCGGACGGCACCTCGAAGCGGATCGACTCGCCCTGGCCGACCGCGCCGCCGCGGCTCACCCGCGACGTCGGGCAGCCGTAGGCCTCGACCTTGGACTCGAACTCGGCGAGGTCGTCCTCCTGCTCGACCCGGAACGTGAAGGAGACCAGGCCCGTCCGCGGGTTGTAGCGCATCCGCAGCGAGTGGTGGTCCTCCTCGTCCCAGCACTTGAGGTAGACCGTGTCCTCGGTGCGCGCCACCTGCTGCAGGCCCATCACCTCGGTGTAGTAGGCGGTCGACAGGTCCAGGTCGGGCGTGCGGACGTCGACGTGGGCCAGGCGCAGGATCCCCATGCGGCCACTCCCTCGGACGGGCTCGGGCGTTCCTTGACGCCGCGACGCTAACCGCCCTAGCGTTCCGCAAGGAAGCATGTGCGTTCCGATGTGCGGAACGATGGGGGTTGACGGAGGTGGTCGGCGTGGCGGACCCGATGGCGATGCGGCGCGCGGTCGCCGGCTACGTCGAGGGCATCCACGGCGCGTACCTCGAGCAGGCGTCGACGTTCCCGCCCGCGGTCCAGGGGCGGCTGCCGCTGCTGGCGGCCGGCCGGTTCACCGTCGCCGCGGTCGGCGCGCGCAACCTGCACGTCCTCGCCACCACCGAGACGCTCGGGCCGCCGCGCGGCCAGGAGGTGGAGCTCTCGGGCACGCTCGAGGGCCTGGAGTGGACGCTGCGGTTCTACGACCCGGTGGTCGTGCCGGCGCTGGGGCTCATCGACGAGTCCGAGGGGCCGGCGTCGGAGCAGGTCCGGGGTGCGCTGGGCATCGCGACGGTCGTCTACCACGTCGTCACCCAGCCCGGCTCCGGTCTCACGGCGCACCACGCGGGCCACGTCGGCTCGGGGCTCGCCAGCGCGCACTCCGCGGCGGCGCGCGACTTCGAGCGCCTGCGCGACCGGGCCCGCGGACGCGAGGCGCTGGTCGACGAGATGGAGGGCGCCGCCGTCGCGGGTCTCCCGCGCGCGCAGGTGCTGCTCGCCCGCGCCATCCGCCCGCACGACGCGGCGGTCGGCGAGGCCGTCGACGCCTCGCTGCGCCCCGGAGCGACGCCGGATCCCGACGGCGTGCGCAAGGTGCTGCTGGCGGGGTTCACGCAGGAGCCGGCGTGAGCGATGCGCCGCTGCAGACCGTCACCAACGCCGCGCGGCTGCTCAAGGCGTTCCTCACGCGCGAGGAGTCGCTGGGGGTCTCGGAGCTCGCGCGGCGCCTGGGGCTGGGCAAGAGCGCGGTGCACCGGTTGCTGACCACCCTGGCCGCCGAGGGGCTCGTCGAGCAGGACCCGGGGACGGGCGGCTACCGGCTGGGCCTCGTGGTGTTCGAGCTGGGCGAGGCGGTGCGCGTCCACATGGACCTGCACGCCGCCGCCGGCTCCGTGCTCGCCCACCTGCGGGAGGAGACCGGGGAGTCCGCGCAGGTCGGGATGCTCGACGGCCACGACGTCGTCTACGTCGACCGGCTCGAGTCCACCCACGCCCTGCGCCTGTTCACCGAGACCGGCCGGCGCGTGCCCGTGCACTGCACCAGCTCGGGCAAGGTGCTCCTGGCCTTCGCGCCCGAGGCGGTGCGCGAGCGCTTCCTCGCCACCGCGGCCCTCCACCGCCACACCCCGCACACGCTCACCGACCCCGACGAGCTGCGCCGGGCGCTGGCCACCGTGCGCGCCCGCGGCTGGGCCGACGCCGTCGACGAGCGCGAGATCGGGATCGCGTCGCTCGCCGCGCCGATCCGCGACGTCCGCGGCGCCGTCGTCGCCGCCATCGGGATCGGCGCCCCGGTCACCCGCTTCCGGGCCATGCACCGCAAGCGCCTGGCGCGCACCGTCGTCGAGGCCGGCGAGGCCGTGTCCCGGCGTCTCGGCTGGTCAGAGGAGTCCCCCCTGCTCGAGAAGGAGAGCTGAGTGCCGGTCACCGACGCGGCCGCGAAGGCGCGGGCGCTGTACGAGGCGCGCCGCACCCGCGTGCCGATCGCGCCCTTCACCGACGCGGAGCCCGACCTCGGCATGGCCGACGGCTACGCGATCCAGCAGGAGCTGGTGCCGCTGCTGCTCGCCGACGGCGATCGGGTGGTGGGGCACAAGGTCGGCGTCACGTCGGCGGCGATGCAGAAGATGATCGGCATCGACACCCCCGACCACGGCCCCGTCCTCGCGTCCACGGTCTACCGCGACGGCGACGCGATCCCGCTGTCCCGCTTCATCGCACCCAAGGTCGAGGCCGAGATCGTGTTCGTCCTCGGATCGCGGCTGCAGGGCCCGGGCGTCACGCCCACCGACGTCGCGCCGGCGGTGGCCGGGGTCGCGGCGGCGATGGAGATCGTCGACTCCCGCATCGCCGACTGGCGCATCAAGCTCGCCGACACCGTCGCCGACATGGCCTCCAACGGCGCCGTCGCGGTGTCGTCGCGCCTCGTCCCGCTCGCCGGGCTCGACACCCGGCTGATCGGGATGACGTTCACGCGCAACGGCGAGCTGGTCGACACCGGCGCCGGGGCGGCCGCGCTGGGCGACCCGCTCGCCGTCGTCGCCTGGCTGGCCAACGTGCTCGGCGAGGTCGGGGTGGCGCTCGAGCCCGGGCACCTGATCATGACGGGCGCGCTGCACGCCGCCGTGCCGCTGGCCGCGGGCGACGTGTTCCGCGCCGAGTTCGACCGGCTCGGTCCGGTGACGATCCGCGTGGAGGAGTCCTGATGGCCGACGTGCAGGAGCTGGCGGCGCGGCTGACCAAGGCCGTCACGGAACGGACCGCGATCGAGCCGCTGACCGACGACGTGTCCGACCTCGACCTCGAGACCGGCTACGCCGTGCAGCGCGTGCTGCGCGAGCAGGCCGGCGTGCGGGTCGGGTGGAAGCTCGGCGTGACGTCGCGGGCCAAGCAGGCGCAGGTCGGGGTGTCGGACCCGGTGTACGGGTTCCTGCCCGGCACCGGCGCCCTCGATCTCGGCGAGCCGCTGCGCACCGGCGAGCTGATCCAGCCCCGCGCCGAGCCCGAGATCGTCTTCGTGCTGGGCCGCGACCTCGCCGGCGAGTACGTCACCGCCGCCGACGTGCTCTCCGCGACGTCGGGGCTCGCGGTGGGCATCGAGGTCCTCGACTCCCGGTTCCGCGACTACCGCTTCACGATGGCCGACGTCGTCGCCGACAACACCTCGGCCGCCCGCTTCGTCGTCGGCACCCCGGTGCCCGCCGCGGGGATCGACGTGCGGCTGGTCGGCGTGCTGCTGGAGAAGAACGGCCAGCTGGTGGCCACGGCCTCGGGGGCGGCGTCGCTGGGCCACCCGGCGGCGGCCGTCGCCTGGCTGGTGCGCCGCCTCGCCGCGTCGGGCGAGGGCCTGGCCGCGGGCGAGGTCGTGCTGTCCGGCGGCCTCACCGCCGCCACCCCCGTCGCCCCCGGCGACGTCGTGACCGTCTCGATCGACCGCCTCGGGACGGTCGAGCTCGCCTGTACGTGAGCACTTTCCGCCCCTGTAGGGGCGGAAAGTGCTCACACGGAACGGAGGCCGGACGTGCCGCTCGTGCAGATCACCCTCGCCCGGGGCCGCAGCCCCGAGCAGCTCGCCGCGCTGGGGGAGGAGGTGACCGCCGCCGTGTCCAGAGCGGTCGGGGCGCCGCCCGGGAACGTGCGGGTCGTCGTCACCGAGTGCGAGCCCGAGCACTGGTTCGTCGGCGGCGAGTCGCTGGCCGAGCTCCGGGCGTCCGGCCAGAGATAGGGCTGGGAAGCGCTGAGACGCCGGTGACCCTCGTGCGCGTCGAGGCGCCGGGCGTCGTCGAGAGCGACGACGGCCGGCGGTTCGTCGTGCTCGCCCTGCCCGACGGCCTGCGGGTCGTCGACGCGCGGTGCCCGCACAACGGGGGGCCGCTCGAGCAGGGCTGGGTGCGGGAGGACCGGGTCCTCGTCTGCCCCTGGCACTGGTACCGCTTCGACCTCGACACCGGGGCGTGCGACACCTCCCCGCAGCACGTCCTGGGGGTCCACCCGGTCCGCGAGATCGACGGTGTCACCTACGCCGACGTGGGCGATCCACCACGCCCGATGTCGTGGTCGGAGCGCCTGCGCGCCCACGCGCGGGAGTGACCGGGCCCGGCTCGTCCGGTTCGCCCGGTCCTCGTGCCCGCGACAGCTCGCGTCACCCGGACGGCCCAGCGGTCGCGGCGTCGGGGCGGGGCGTTCGCGTCGCCCCCGGAACGTATGCTGCCGCCGTGTCCTCCCCCTTCGGCGGTTCCGGGTCCGAGGACCCCCAGCGCAACGAGTCGTTCGGCTCGCAGCCCACGCAGTACGGCCCGCAGGCCGACCCGTCGGCGTGGGGTGGGCAGCAGCAGGGCCAGTACGGGCAGCAGGGCCAGTACGGGCAGTCCGGCCCGCAGCCCTACTACGGCGGCACCGGCCCGCAGCAGGGCTACGGCCAGCCCGGGTACGGGCAGTCCGGCCCGCAGCCGTACTACGGGGGCTCGGGCTACGGGGAGCAGCCCTACGGGCAGCAGGGATACGGCCAACCGGGTTACGGCCAGCAGGGTTACGGTCAGCCGGGCTACGGCCAACCGGGTTACAGCCAACCGGGTTACGGCCAACCGGGTTACGGGCAGCCGT
>CADCTH010000571.1 GCA_902805495.1 uncultured Actinomycetospora sp. | reverse complement strand
GCGGTGCACGAGCGGGCGCCCGACGCCGTCGTCCTCGACCTCGGGCTGCCGGGGATGGACGGGGTCGCGGTCGTGACGGCCCTGCGCGCGATGGACCACGACGTCCCGGTGTGCGTGCTCTCGGCCCGCGACACCGTCGACGACCGCGTCGTCGGCCTCGAGGCGGGCGCCGACGACTACATGGTCAAGCCGTTCGCGCTCGAGGAGCTCGTCGCGCGGCTCAAGGCCCTGCTGCGCCGCGGGGCCAAGGCCGCGCCCGCGGGGACGCCCGGGCTCGGCGAGGTCCTCGCCGTCGGCCCGCTGCGCGTCGACCTCGCCCGGCGCACCGTGCACGTCGGCGACCGGGCCGTGGAGCTGACCAAGCGCGAGTACGAGCTGCTCGTCGTCCTCGCCCGCAACGCCGAGGTGGTGCTGACCCGCGAGCGCCTGCTCGAGCTGGTCTGGGGCTACGACTTCGCCACCGACACCAACGTCGTCGACGTCTTCGTGGGCTACGTGCGCCGCAAGCTCGAAGCGGACGGCACGCCCCGGCTGGTGCACACGGTGCGCGGCGTCGGCTTCGTGCTGCGGGAGGGCGGGTGAGGCACGGGTGAGACGGAGCCCGTCGCTTCGCCTCCGGGTCGCCCTCGCGTCGGCGCTGTCGGCGACGGTGGTCGTCGTGCTCGTCGGGGTGCTCGCGTCCGTGCTGTTGGCCCGCGAGCAGACCGAGCGCCTCGACCGCAGCCTCGTGCCCGGCTCGCCCGCGGTGCTCGGCTCGTTCGCCTCGACCCGCGCCGACCTCGCCGTCACCCTGCGCGGCCCGGGCGGGACGGTGCGGCGCGTCAGCGGACCCGAGCTGCCGCTCTCGCCGGTCGGCATCCCGACCTCGGTGACCGTCGACGGCGTCGACTACCGCGTCCGCACGGCGCCGGGCCCGACGCCGGGCTCGCTGGTGACCGTCGGCGCCACCGAGGACGACACCCGCGCGCGGGTCGCCGAGCGCGAACGCCTGGTGGCCGGCGTCGGCGTCGCCGCGGTCGCGCTGGCGGCGGGCCTGGGGTGGCTGCTCGCGGGGCGCGCGGTGCTCCCGATGCGCCGGCTCACCGAGCAGGCCGCCACGCTCGACGACACCACCGCGGCGGTGCGCGCCGACGGCTCGCGCGAGTCCGAGGAGCTCGCCGACGCGCTGTCGGCGATGCTCGCCCGGCTGCACGCCGAGCAGGAGCGCAGCACGGCCTCGCTGCACGCCGCGCGGGACTTCGCCGCGGCCGCCCGCCACGAGCTGCGCACCCCGCTGACCGCCATGCGCACCGATCTCGAGGTGCTGCGTGCCCACCCCGACCTGCCCGAGCGCGACGCCGTGCTCGACGACGTCCTGCGCGCGCAGGGTCGCGTGGAGGCGACGCTCACCGCCCTCGGGCAGCTGGCGGCCGGCGACCTGCCCGACGCGGGCGGCGGCGAGGCCGTCGGGGTGGCGGACCTGCTGCGGCTGGCCGCGGAGGACGCCCGGCGCGCGCACCCGGACCTCGCGGTGGTCGTCGAGGAGCCGGACGCGGAGGCGCCGGAGTCGGTGCGCGCGGCGCTCGAGGGGCTGCGGATGGCGCTGGCGAACGCGGTCGTCAACGCCGTGCGCCACGGGAAGGCGGACACCGTGGTGCTGGGGGCGCACCGGGGTCCCGACGGCGGCGCCGTGCTCACCGTCGACGACGACGGCGCGGGGCTGCCGGCCGACGAGCGGGAGGCGGTGCTCGGGCGGTTCGTGCGCGGGAGCACCGCGGGCGGGCCGGGCTCGGGGCTGGGCCTGGCGCTGGTGGCGCAGCAGGCCGCGCGGCACGGAGGAGGCGTGCGGCTGGAGGAGGCCCCGGGCGGCGGGCTGCGCGTCAGTCTCGCGCTCGGTCCGGATCGAGCTGGGTGACCAGGCGCAGGTCCCACGCCTCCGGCCAGGGCACCGGACTGCGGCTCCTCTCGTAGATCCAGGCGGTGAACCCCTCGCCGACCAGGCTGCGTGCCAGCTCGACCAGCGCCGCCAGGTCGTCGGACTCGTGCTGCTCGTGGTCGTTGCGCGCCGGGGCGTGCAGGGGACCGCGGAAGCGCCGCGCGTCGAGGCGGTACCGCCGCGGTCCCGGTTCTCGGGTGTCGTCGATGTCGTCCATGTCGCCGAGCTTAGCGACCTCGGCGACAGGAACGACAAGAGGGTCATCCGAGAAATCGGCGTCAGAGGCGTCATACCCGTCCTTCGGACGACACCGGCGACATAGGGTGACCGGCATGCCGCCGTCGGAACTCGTGTCGACGCCCGAGGCCGCACGGGCCCTCGGCATCAGCGCGCGGACGCTGCAGCGCTACGTAGTCAACGGCCAGGTCACGCCCGAGATCACGCTCCCGTCGGGGCAGTACCGGTGGAACGTGCCCAAGCTGCGCCGGCAGATCGGCATGGCCGACGAGGACTGATCGCCCCGGGATCCGTCGTCGGGCCGCGGTGTCGGTGGGCCCGGGTAGCGTCGCTCGCGTCCGTGATCACGGGAGGCGTGATGGTGCACCACGACGAGGTCCCGGCGGGCCCCTTCGAGTCCGAGCCGCTCGACCTGGGGCGGGTGCTCGCCGCGCCGGGCGTCCCGGGCGACGAGGTGGTGCGCCGCCGCGAGCGCCGGCTCGTCGACGTCCTCGACGAGGCCGAGGTCGCGCTCGGCGCCGGCGACGTCGAGGTCGCGGCGCTGGTGGCCGCCGAGGGCTGGTCGGTGGCCCAGGTGATCGGCGGCTGGGTCCGGCGCGCCACCCGGGCGCGGCCGCCGGTGCGCGAGCTGGTCGCGCCCGGCGTCACGCGCGTGCGCTGACCAGCGCCAGCACGTCGCCCAGCCCGCGCTCGCGCTCCCGCTGCTCGCCGGCCAGCACGAACGCGCGCAGGCCCGCGGCCACGGCGCCGCCGTCGCGCACGGGGTTGTCGCCCACCATGAGGGTGCGCCGGGGGTCGGCGCCGAGGCGCTCGCACGCGGTGCGGAAGAGCTCCGGCGCCGGCTTCTCACAGCCCTCCTCGCACGAGAGCACCCAGGTGCCCACGAGGTCGAGCAGGCCGGCGGCGCGGGCGTGGCCGCGGATGTCCCAGCCGATGTCGCTGACCACGCCCACCGGCACGCCCCGTTCGGCGAGTGCCTGCAGGAACGTGCCGGTGTCGCCGTAGGGCACCCACGAGTCCTCGGCCACGACGCGCTCCCGCGCCGCCTCCTCGATGCCCGCGAGGAACGGCACGCGGGCGAACCACGTGAGCATGGCGCGGCGGTGGGCGTCCTCGTCGAGGTCGCGCCCCACCTGGGCCGCGGCCACCTCGGGCTCCGCCGCCGCGTCGTCGAGGGCGGCGAGCACGGCGGCGGGGTCGTCGAGCGTCCGCCCGGTATCGGCCGCGACCCGCCGCAGCCACTCCTCTGTGCCGATCATGCGGAAGAGCGTGTTGCTGAAGTCGCAGAGCACGGCCTCCACCGGCGGCACCGGCGAGGCGCGGTCGGCGTCGGAGGGGCGGTAGGCGGCGGGGAGGTCGAACAGCGCGCGCACCACGCGATGATCGCTCAGGTCGCCGCCCGCGTGTCGTCCTCCTCGACCACGGCGGGCTCGGCGAGCTCGCGCTCGCGGCGCGCGCTGCGCACGGCCAGGACGATCGCCCCGACCCAGAGCACGGCCAGCACGATCAGCACCGTGGTGACGGTGCCGGTGGACACGTCGATCCCGTTCAGGAACGTGCGCGCGTTGGTCAGGATGATCAGTCCGCCGGCGGCGGTGCCCAGGACGCGGGCCGGGAGCAGCCGCACGATGTACGCCGCGAACGGCGCCGCGATCACGCCGCCGACCATCAGCGCGAGCACGATCGTCCAGTCGAGGCCCTCCTGCGACAGCGTGAGCAGGAAGCCGATGCTGGCCGCGAGGGCGACGACGAACTCCGAGGTGTCCACCGACCCGATGACCTTGCGGGGCTCGAGGCGCCCGGACGCGAGCAGGCTGGACGTGGCCACCGGGCCCCAGCCACCGCCGCCGGCGGCGTCGAGGAAGCCCGCGACCAGACCGAGCGGGCCGAGGAACCTGCCTCCGGGCCGCGGCCCCGAGACGACCCGCTTCGCGATCGCCCGGGAGCTGAAGCGCAGCAGCACGTAGACGCCCAGCAGGAGCAGGACCAGCGCCATGTAGGGCTCGGCGCTCTCGGTCAGGTTGACCAGGACGTAGGCGCCGAGCACCGCGCCGACGGCGCCGGGGACCGCGAGGATCCCGACGACCCGCCAGTCGACGTTGCCGAAGCGCCAGTGGGCCGCGCCGGAGGCGAGGGTGGTGCCGACCTCGGCGAGGTGGACGGAGGCGGAGGCGATGGCGGGCGCCGTCCCGACCGCGAGCAGGACCGACGTCGACGTGACGCCGTAGGCCATGCCCAGCGAGCCGTCGACGAGCTGGGCGATCAGGCCCGCCAGGGCGAAGAGCAGGAAAGCGCGCACGGGGGTTCCTCGGTGGTGGGGAGCGGGCCCGCGCGCCCGCGATCAGGGCACACCGATGCCCGGCCGGGGGTGGACCCGCGACCGGACGAGACGTGGACGGTCAGCGGCGGGGGAGGCGACACCCGGCCGACGTGACGCGCAGGAGGTCGACGTGCGCACGGCGCACCAGGACCACCCCCGCATCGGACACGCCCCGATCCTCACACGGCGAGGTGACGGAGCACAGCGATCACGCTGCCCCCTGTGATCGGTGCCACCTCGCCACCCCGCCGGCGAGGCTCAGCCCGGCAGCGGGGCCGGCTGCCCGGGCTGGACCGGCGCGGGCTGGGTCGGCTGGGTCGGCTGGGCGGGCTGCGGCTGGGTGGGCTGGGCCGGCTGGCCCGGCTGGGCCGGGACCGCCTGCACGGTCGCGCCCGGCGCCACCTGCACGGTCGCGCCCGGCTGCACCTGCACGACGACGGGACCCTCGGCGCCGGCGGTGCCCT
>CADCTH010000570.1 GCA_902805495.1 uncultured Actinomycetospora sp. | reverse complement strand
TGCCACGCCGAGGGCCTGGTGCGCCGGATGCGCGACCGCCTGTGGCGCGCCGCAGCGGTCGACGCCACCGCCGCGGTCGTCGACGCCGCCGACCCCGGCCCGGTGCCCACGCGCCCGCCGCGCGCGGGCGGACCCGGGAGACCCGCCGGTCCGATGGCCGGCTGAGCCCGGTCGCGGGCAGGATGCCGGCGCGTGAGCACCTCCGCGCTGCACCCCGAGACGGCCGCCGTCCACGGCATCCGCCTGCACTACCGCCGCGGCGGCGACGGCCCGCCGGTGGTGCTGCTGCACGGCTGGCCGCAGACCGGCCACTGCTGGCGCCACGTCGCCGGCCCGCTGACCGCCGACCACACCGTGATCGTCCCCGACCTGCGCGGCTACGGCGCCAGCGACAAGCCCACGGACGGGTTCGACAAGCGCACGATGGCCGCCGACGTCTCGGCGCTCGTGCACCACCTCGGGTTCGACCGCGTCGCCGTCGTCGGCCACGACCGCGGCGGCCGGGTGGCGCACCGCTGGGCGCTCGACCGCCCCGACGAGGTGTCGCGGCTCGCCGTCCTCGACATCGCGCCCACCCGTGCGACGTGGCAGCGCATGGACGCCGAGCTCGGCGCGAAGTACTGGCACTGGCTGTTCCACCTGCAGCCCGACCTGCCCGAACGCCTCGCCGGCGCCGACGTCGAGGGCTACCTGCGCTACTTCCTCGAGAAGTGGACCTACGCCCGCGAGGGCCTCGAGCCCGCCGCGATCGCCGAGTACGTGCGCGCGTTCTCGCAGCCCGGGGCCCTGCGGTGCGGCTTCGACGACTACCGCGCCGACCCCGTCGACGCGGCGCACGACGAGGCCGACCACGCCGCGGGCCGGCGCGTAGCCCAGCCCCTGCTCGCCCTGTGGGGCGCCGAGGGCGTCATGGGCACGACGCTGCCGCTGCTGGACCTGTGGCGCGAGTACGCCGACGACGTGCACGGGCGGGCGATCGAGCGCTGCGGGCACTTCGTGCCCGAGGAACGGCCCGACGAGGTCGTCGAGGAGTTGCGAGCGTTCCTCACCGGGGCAGACTGACGGTGATGAGCAGCCCCCTGAAGGTCGAGACCGATCCCGAGGAGCTGGGCTTCGACCCAGCGCGCCTGGCCCGCATCGACGACCACTTCCGGCGCTATCTCGACGACGGCCGCCTCGCCGGCTGGCACGTCGTGGTGGCCCGCGACGGGCAGGTCGTGCACTCCACGGTGGCCGGCGACCGCGACGCGGAGGCCGGGCTGCCGGTCAGCGACGACACCCGCTGGCGCATCTACTCGATGACGAAGCCGATCACCTCGGTGGCGGCGATGATCCTCTGGGAGCGGGGGCTGCTCGAGCTCACCGACCCGATCAGCCGCTGGCTTTCCGAGTTCGCCGAGCCGAAGGTCTACGTCAAGGGCTCGTCGGCCAAGCCGCTGCTCGAGGCGGCCACCGAGCCGGTCCGCATCTGGCACCTGCTGACCCACACCGCCGGGCTGACCTACGGCTTCCACCACGCGCACGCCGTCGACGAGATCTACCGCAGCGCGGGGTTCGAGTGGGCCGCGCCGGCCGACCTCGACCTCGCCGGCTGCGTCCAGGCGTGGGCCCGGATGCCGCTGGTGTTCCAGCCCGGCACCGAGTGGAACTACAGCCACGCCACCGACGTGCTCGGGCGGCTGATCGAGGTGGTGTCGGGCCAGTCGCTCGACGTGTTCCTCGACGAGAACGTCCTCGGCCCGCTGGGGATGACCGCGACGGGCTTCGCCGTCGACGACGTCGACCGCCTGGCGACGCTGTACCTCGCCAACCCCGCCACGGGCCGCTACCTGGCCGCCGAGGCCGCGGGCATGGCCACCCTGGCGCGCGAGGCCGTCGAGCCCACCTGGCTCGGCGGCGGCGGGGGCCTGGTGTCCACCGCCGCCGACTACCACCGCTTCACGCGCATGCTGCTGGGTCGCGGCGAGGTCGACGGCGTGCGCATCCTGGGCAGCCGGACCGTCGACTTCATGGGCGTCAACCACCTGCCGGGCGGCCTGGACCTCGAGCAGGTCGGTCGGCCCCTGTTCGCCGAGGCGCCCTTCCACGGCGTCGGCTTCGGACTCGGGTTCTCGGTCGTGCTCGACCCGGTGGCCTACAAGGTGCCGGTCAGCGTCGGCGAGATCGGCTGGGGCGGCGCGGCGAGCACCGCGTTCTGGGTCGACCCCGTCGAGCGCATCACAGCGATGTTCTTCACCCAGTTGCTGCCCTCGAGCGCGCACCCGATCCGCACCCAGCTGCGCGGCCTCGTCTACCAGGCGCTCGTCGACTGACGGCTCGTCGACGGTCCGTCGCGATCATGCGCACGGAGCGTGGGCGGCGCGGCCGACCGCGGTCCGGCGGGGTCGGGACGCACCCGAGTGGTCGCCTTCCGTGACCGGGACGAGGCCCCGTCGTCACCTGACGCACACCTTCCCCGTCACTCGGAGAGGGGGCTGCATCGTCGGGGGCGGCTGGGTAGCGTCGGCGCGACTCGGACGAGGGACGAGATCGGCCACGCGGAGTGACCGGTGGAGCCCCCGGACCGGGTGATCCCGCGCGCGAGGTGTTGCAGCGGGTCGGGACCAGGCGGCCACCGGGAGCCACGATGAACGCGACGTCAGGACCTCGCCGACGACCGAACGCACCGCACCCCGAGCGCGCGTCGCTCGACGAACCCTCGGTCCCCACGCAGCGCACCGCGGCCGACGTGTACGGGGTCAGCGAGGACCAGGTGCACCGGGCCCGGATCGCGGTCGCCCGCAACGCGCTCGACTCCGACGACTGCCGCGAGCTGCTCGACATGCTCGGGCTCATCGGCGAGGGCGGTGACCCGCCGCCCGTGCGCCGCTGACCGACCCGGATCGTCCGTGGCCGTACGAACAGCGACGGGCACACCGGGCCGCCACGCGATGGCGCTACCGTGACCCGCGATGTCCGAGCCCGGGGACGCCCCACCGTCCGACCCGTCCCCCGGGGCGCGCGTCGGTGGGCCGCAGCAGCGCCAGGCCCGGGCGCTGGCGACGCGCAGCGCGATCCTGGCGGCGGCCGCCGAGGAGTTCGCGGCGGCGTCGTACCACGAGGCCTCGCTGTCGCGGATCCTCGAGCGCAGCAAGGTCACCAAGGGCGCGCTGTACTTCCACTTCGTCTCCAAGGAGAGCATCGCCTCCGCGATCGTGGACGAGATGGAGGAGCTCTGCCGTGACCTCGTGGTCCGCGCGCGGAGCAAGGGCGGGGATCCGCTGCGCGTGGCCGCGCAGGTGGCCCGCGAGGTGCAGGACGCCCTGGCCGGCCCGGTGCTGCGGGCGGGCCAGCGGCTGTGTTCCGAGGGCTTCGCCGGGCCCCAGCGGCCGGGCTGGCCGTTCACCTTCTGGCAGGAGGTCTTCGGGGGCCTGTTCGCCGACGCCCAGCGCGCCGGGCTGCTCGCGCCCGGCGTCGACCACGTCCCGCTGGCGCGGGCGATCGTCGACATCTCGGCCGGCGCGTTCGTGACGTCGCTCGGGGTCAGCGGGCTGCGCGACCTCGCGATGCGCGTGTGCCAGAACTGGGAGCTGCTGCTCGGGGCCACCGCCGACCCCGACTGGCTGCGCGACTGGCGCGCCGGTGGGGGCATGGGCGCGGTGCTCGGACCGCACCTCACCGGGGGGTGGGTGGTGGAGGCCTGAGGGCCGTCACCTATGCTTCCTCCTGCTCCCAACGGGTTCGCCGTTGCGGGTAAGGTCCTCAGCCAGAGGGTCGCGCCCCCATCGTTCAGCGGCCTAGGACTCCGCCCTTTCAAGGCGGCAGCGCGGGTTCGAATCCCGTTGGGGGTACGCTTCACCAGCACGACATCAAGGCCCAGTGGCGCAGTTGGTTAGCGCGTCGCCCTGTCACGGCGAAGGTCGCGGGTTCGAGTCCCGTCTGGGTCGCTCTTCCGGTCGAGGTGTCCCTCGGCCGTCCGGCCAGGTAGCTCAGTCGGTACGAGCGATCGCCTGAAAAGCGATAGGTCGGCGGTTCGACCCCGCCCCTGGCCACACCAGCCCACCAGCGGAAACGCCCGGTGGGCTTCGTGCTTGATAGGTTGCCCCGCCGTGTCGATCAGCAGGGACCGGCTCGCCGTCCTCCGCGACCAGCTCGCCCTCACGTGGCAGCTGGCGGAGGTGGTCCTGGCGGACGTCTCCGACCAGGAGTGCCGGTGGCTGCCGTCGGCGCGCAGCTGGACGGTCCGCCCGGACGGGGCGGGGCGCTGGATCCCCGACTGGCAGGAGCCCGAGCCGGCCGACGTCGCCCAGCCGAGCCTGGCCTGGACGATGTGGCAAACGATCTGGTGGTGGTCGGTGCTGCTCGACCAGCTCGAGGGCGACGGCACCCTCCGTCGGGAGGACATCACCTGGCCGGGCGCCGAGGTCGGCGTGGCGACGCTGCGCGAGCTGTACGGCCGGTGGGACGCGTTCCTGGCGGGGCTGGGCGAGGCCGACCTCGACTCCGGGGAGCTGACCGGCTTCCCGTTCGACGACGAGCGGCCCTTCGTCCAGGTCGTCGCGTGGGCCACCGTCGAGCTGACCAAGAACGTCGCCGAGATGGGCCTCCTGCGGCGGCTCGCCCGCGACGGGACCCCCGCCACGACGGTGGAGACCGGGCCCTGATGCGTTCGGAGGAGGACCCGGTGGTCGGTGCGTACTGGATCAACACGTTCCGCGAGATCCGTGACCCGGAGAAGCTCGAGGCCTACGTCGCGCTCGCGGGCCCCGCGATGCGGGCCGCGGGTGGGCGGTTCCTGGCGCGAGGCAACCCTGCGGCGGCGTTCGAGTCCGGGACCACCGAGCGCACCACCCTCATCGCCTTCGACAGCGTCGAGCACGCGGTCGCGGCCTACGAGAGCGCGGCGTACCAGGAGGCCCTCGCGGCGCTCGGCGACGGCGCCGAGCGCGACATCCGGATCATCGAGGCCGTCGGCGACTGAGATCGGGCGGGAATCCGGGCTTGACCCTGGAGTCGGCTCCGGGTTCTAGCGTTCCGGCATGACCGAAGCGCGCCCGCTCACCATCTCCGACCTCGCCGCGCGCACGGGCCTGCGCCCGGACACCGTGCGCTACTACGAGCGCGTCGGCCTGATGCCCGAGCCGCGCCGCACCAGCGGCGACCACCGCCGCTACGACGACCTCGCGGTCGACCGTCTCCAGTTCATCCGCGGCGCCCAACGGCTCGGTCTGCGCCTGCACGACATCCGCGACCTGCTCGCCGTCCGCGACACCGGCGAGTGCCCCTGCGAGCCGGCCGAGCCCCTGCTGCGCAGCCGCATCGCCGAGATCGACGCCGAGCTCGACCGGCTGCAGCACCTGCGCGCGGACCTCGTCGCCATGGCCGACCAGCTGCCCAGCGCGACGTGCCCGGACCCCGTGCCCGGAACGTGGTGCCCGCCCGACCACCGCGTGACCGAGGGGAGGTGTGACGCATGCTCGATCTGAGGGCCTGTCCCTGCTGCGAGGACCCCGAGTGCGACTGCAGCACGTGTGACTGCTGCTGACCGCCCCGCCCGTGTCCCGCGCCGGACGGCGAGGGACACGGGCACTCGCGGAGATCTCGGCGACGCCCCGTAACGCCGTCACCTGGACGTGCGACACGGACCCCGAGGTCGGTGGAGCACGGGGGGTCGGTGCGCGTGGAGTGGATCGTGGCGGTCGGGGCGTTCCTGGTGATCTCGGTCCTGGTGATCGGGGTGCCGCTCTACCTGGCGACGGTGCGCTGGTCGTCGCGTCAGGAGCGACGCGCCGCCGAGGCCCGACGACGCGCCGCCGCGGCCCACCCGGCCGTCCCGTCG
>CADCTH010000569.1 GCA_902805495.1 uncultured Actinomycetospora sp. | reverse complement strand
ATGATCGGCGCGAGCCCGTAGCCGCCGGCGACGAGCAGCAGCGGCCCGCCCTCGTCGGCCGACCACGTGAAGTGCCCGCCGATCGGCCCGCGGACCTCGAAGACGTCGCCGGTGCGCAGCTCGCCGGCCAGGTATGGCGAGACCTCGCCGTCGTCGATGCGCTCGACGGTGATCTGCACGCGGTCGTCCTCGGGCGCCGAGGCGATCGAGTACGAGCGCTCGGCCTGGTAGCCGTCCTCGGCGGTCAGCCGCACGTCGAGGTGCTGGCCGGCGCGGTGGCCGGGCCAGTCGTCGACGTCGAGGACGATCGTGCGGGCGCGGGGCGTCTCGTCCACGACGGCGCGCGCCGTCGCGGTCCGCCACCCGACGCTTCTCAGTCGCCCCAGTAGCGCTGCTCGCGCCATGGGTCCGCGTCGTTGCTGTAGCCGTAGCGCTCCCAGAAGCCGGGCTCGTCCTCCGCGGTCAGCGTCAGGCCGCGCACCCACTTCGCGCTCTTCCAGAAGTACAGGTGCGGCACGAGCAGCCGCGCCGGGCCGCCGTGCTCGCGCTCGAGCGGCTCGCCGCCGTACTCGTAGACCACCCACGCCCTGCCGCCGGTGAGGCCGGCGAGCGGGACGTTCGCGGTGTAGCCGCCGTCGCACCACGCGGTGACGTAGTCCGACGAGGTCTCCACGCCGTCGAGCAGCGTGTCGACCGAGACGCCGGTCCAGACCGTGTCGAGCTTCGACCAGCGCGTCACGCAGTGGATGTCGACGGTGAACGTCTCGGCGGGCAGGTCGACGAACTCGTCCCACGTCCAGCGGCGGGCCTCGTCGATCCCGCCGTCGAGGCTGAAGCTCCACTGGTCGAGTGGCGTCTGGGGCGTCGGACCGGCCGACAGCACCGGGAAGTCGGGCGTCAGGTACTGCCCGGGCGGCACGCGCGAAGGGTCGGCTTCGGGCGCGCGGCGCCGTTGGAACCCGCGGGAGACCGGAGGCATGCGCCGGACCGTACGCCCCCGCCGCCCGCGCGCACAAGGGGGGTTCTCCGGAAAGCTGCATCCGGCGCTCACCTGGCCGGCCGTTCGGCGCCCATGCGGTCGAGCACCCGCAGCACGTGGTCGCTGTGCCCGCCGGCCTCCGCGCGTGCGGCGTCCTCGGTCGCATGGTGGTCGCTGTTCCACCCGCACGCGCACGTGGCGAAGAACGGGGCGCCACCGCCCGCGAGCTCATGCACGGTGGTGTCGTGCAGCGCGACTTCGCGGTGGTCGCTGCCGCGCAGCGACGGCGGGAGCGCGAAGCGCGGGTGTCCGGAGGCGGCGACGACCAGGCAGGCCACGACCGATACCGAGATGGAGACCACGAAGACGTCCTGCAGCCACGGCGCCACGCCGTCGGGGTCGTCGTCGGGCTGCACCCAGCCGACGACCGCAAGTGCCACGGCCAGCGGCGTCCACAGGACCGCGACGGCGGGGACCGCGCGCGTCTGGTTCTCGGGACGGAAGGAGATCTGAGCCAGGTCGACCGGCCGCGGGCGCCGCCAGAAGCCGGGCAGTCGGAAGACCGTCCACCACACCGCGGCCGCGGCCGCGATCGTCCAGACGATCTCGAACAGCATCGGTCGCGCGAGGGTGCCCGCTGGCTCGAGAACGCAAGCGGCGCCGGTCCCTGAGGAGCCGGCGCCGCCTGTCGGTCGGGGTGGGACGTCAGCCGATCGCGATCGTCCGCGGCGGGTTGCGCCGCGGCGCCGACGGCTTGCGCGACGCCGCCGTCCCTCTGATCGCGCCGCCGCTGCGGGCAGCCCGGGCCTTGCGGGGGCGGCGGCTCTTGGCGACCTTCACCGCGAGGGTCTTGGTCGTCGCCCTCGACGCGCCCGCCGCGGTGAAGCTGATCCTCAGCTGGTAGCCGCCGGCCTTCAGGCGCTTGGGCAGGGCGAGCTTGACCGAGTACGTCCCGGCGCCGCCGAACGTCGCGGCCTTCCTGGCGATCACCTTCGCGCCCTTGAGCAGAGCGATCGAGGCGGTGCCCGGCGTCTGGGGCGTGAAGGCCAGCAGCATCGAGCGCTTGGTCGCCTTGAGCGTCTTGGGCGCGATGACGCCGAGGTCGCCGACCTCCGCCGCCCGCACCCCGCCGCCGCCGGCCTGCTGGGCGATGACCGTCGGGGAGGTCAGCGTGCCGGTCGGCGTGGCGCCGCTGGTGCCCTCCGCGGTCCCGGGGGTCTTGGCCGCGACCTCGTTGCTCACGGGCTTGACGGTGCCGCCCGTGGTGCCCGTGCCGCCCGTGCCGCCGGTGCCGCCGGTGGCGGTGCCGGTGCCGGTGGTCGGCGGCGCCGTGACCGTGATCGTCGTCGTCGCGTGGCCCCGGTTGCCGGCGCCGTCGGTGGTCGTGGCCTTGGCGACGTACGTGCCCGGCTGCGTGTAGGTGTGGGTCGCCGAGGCGCCCTCCCCCGCCGGGGTGTTGTCGCCGAAGTCCCAGGCGATCTGGCCCGAGACCCCGTTCGGGTCGCTCGCCGACGCGGTGAACGTCACGAGCTGGCCGGTCGTCACCGTCGTCGCGTTCGCCGCGGCGGTCACCGACGGCGCGCCGCGGTCGACGGTGATCCAGCCGCAGGCGACGTCGGAGAGGTTGGCGTTGCTCGAGAAGGCGTTGGCGAACTGGTTGGAGCCGTTCGGGTTGTCCGGGACGGCCGCGTCGGCCGAGCGCGCGCAGAAGTACCACTTGCCGTCGGGCTGGCCGGCGACGCTCGCGGCGCAGGTGAAGTAGTCGCTCTTGCTGTTGGCGTAGTGGCGCCAGCTGCAGTTCGTGTCGGGCTGGCCGCCGGGGGTGCACGGCTGGCCCATCGTCACGCAGGTCCAGTTCGAGGCCTGACCCTGGGTCGAGCTGAACCACGGCGGGCTCGTGGCGTCCTGGTAGTCGATGCGCAGCTGGAGGTTCGGGTCGTTGGT
>CADCTH010000568.1 GCA_902805495.1 uncultured Actinomycetospora sp. | reverse complement strand
GCGACCGCGGCGGCGACCTCGTCGGGCCCGGCGAGCCGCCCGAGGCCCGCGAGCTCGCCGGTGGCCGGGTCGTGGACCTCGATGGCGGTGTCGATGGCGGTACTCACGAGGGAGGGGGTTCCACGGTCCTGCACGTGGTACGCCTTCTCGTGATCAGGGTCGTCGAGATGGGGAGGACCGCGTGACGGGAGCACTCGAGGGCGCGACGGCCGTGGTCACCGGCGCGTCGAGCGGCATCGGCGAGGCCACGGCCCGCGCCCTGGCCGCCGCCGGCGCCCGGGTCGCGCTGCTCGCGCGCCGCCGCGAGCGCCTCGACGCCCTGGCCGGCGAGCTCGACGGGGCCACGGTGCACGAGGTCGACGTCACCGACGACGCCGCGGTCGCCCGCACCCTGGAGGCCGTCGCGCGGGACCTCGGCGGCATCGATGTGCTGGTCAACGACGCCGGCTACGGCTCGATGGTCCCGGCCCTCGAGGCCGACCTCGCCGAGTGGCACCGCATGGTCGACGTCAACATCACCGGCGTGCTGGCGACGACGCACGCCGCGCTCCCCCACCTCGTCGCGGCCGCGCAGGGCCCCCGCGGCGTCGCCGACGTCGTGACGATCTCGTCGGTGGCCGGGCGCAAGGTGGCCTCCGGCAAGGTCAACGTCTACGCCGCGACCAAGCACGCCGTGAACGCGTTCTCCGAGGCCCTGCGCCAGGAGCTGGCCCCGCGCCACGTGCGCGTCGGGCTGGTCGAGCCGGGGCTGGTGCGCAGCGAGATGACCGAGGGCAGCGGCGCCGCCGAGGACGCCGAGGCCGCGATGGAGCTGGGGCTGATGGAGCCCGAGGACATCGCCGACGCCGTGGTCTACATGGTGACGCGGCCCCGGCGCGCGGCGGTCAACGAGATGCTCGTGCGCCCGACCGAGCAGGTGCGCTGACGCGCATGTGAGCACTTCTCGGTGCCAGGACACCGAGAAGTGCTCACATGCGCGGAGCGCACCCCGGGTACGCCCGGCCGCGTGACGGGACGACTGGACGGGACCACCGCGATCGTGACCGGGGCCTCGAGCGGCATCGGCAACGCCACCGCCCGCGCGCTGGCGGCCGAGGGCGCCGCCGTCGCGCTGTTCGCGCGGCGGCGGGACAAGCTCGAGGACCTCGCACGCGAGCTCGGCAGCAGCGCCAGCGTGCACGAGGTCGACGTGTCCGACGCCGACGCCGTGCGCGCCGCCGTCGACGAGGCCGCCGCGGAGCACGGGGGCGTCGACGTGCTGGTCAACAACGCCGGCTACGGGTCGATGGACCTCGCCCGCGACGCCGACCTCGGCGAGTGGCAGAAGATGGTCGACGTCAACCTGCACGGGGTGCTGTCGACCACCCACGCCGCCCTGGGCCACCTCGCGCAGGCCGCGCAGGGTGCCCGCGGGATCGCCGACGTCGTGACCGTCAGCTCGGTGGCCGGGCGCACGGTCACCGGGCCCGGCAGCAACGTCTACGCGGCCACCAAGCACGCGGTCGGCGCGTTCTCCGAGGCGCTGCGCCAGGAGCTCGCCGAGCAGCACGGCCGCGTCGAGCTCGTCGAGCCGGGCCTGGTCGACACCGAGCTGACCAACACCGGCGACGACAACAAGCCCGACGCCTCGCAGGCCTCGGAGCTGGGCCTGCTGCACGCCGACGACATCGCCGACGCCGTGGTCTGGATGGTCACGCGGCCCGCGCGCGCCGCGGTCAACGAGGTGCTGGTGCGCCCGACCGAGCAGAAGGGCTGACACTCCGCCAGCCACGGACTTCGGGGTTGACCGAGCACAAACCTCTACCTATCGTTGCAGGTATCTTGCCCCGGTCCGGCGAGGAGGTGATGACTCGAGCACATCGTCGACACCTGACACACAGCGGATCTCGACACGCTGGCCTCCCGGCGGGCGCCGGGGCCGACCGGACCGACCAACGAACGGCCGTACGCCGCGCACCCCTCTCGACACGGATCGCTCCGGACCTCGGCCCCGGCTCCCGCCGGGAGCCCGACACGTGTCGGCAGCGGAGGAGGGCGGGATCGTGGGGCTGAGCGGGGTGTGGATCCGGACCCTGGACGACGGGCTGGTGCGCGCTGACCACGTCGTCGAGGTCCTCGCCCACCGGACAGCGGCGTTCGCCGGCAAGCCGGCCCGGTGGCTGCTCGACGTCGCCACGGCGAACAGTCAGGGCGCAGGCACCGCGGCCCAGTGGAACGTCGGGGCGTCGCACCGCACCCTGGTGCAGACCGCCGACGAGCTCGCGGGCGTCGCGCAGCGCCTCGCCCGCCTGATGTGGGAGCTGGACACCCGCGACGCCGCCGGCGTCGTCACGGTCCGCCGCACCCCGGACGGGATCGAGTTCGGCTTCGAGGCCTTCGAGGCCTTCGAGGCCTCCTGAGCGCAGGGTTCAGACCTGGCCGCCCACGAGCAGGACCAGCACGAACGAGATCGTGTTGAAGGTGGCGTGGGCGGCCACGGCCGGCCAGATCGAGCCGGTGCGCTCGTAGAGCACGGCGTTGACGACACCGAGCAGGAACGCCGCCGCGAACACCACGTTGAGTCCGTGCGCGAACGCGAACACGCCCGCCGTGAGCACGACCGCCACGACCCGGCCGAGGCGGCGCAGGACCGGGTAGGCGAGCCCGCGGAACAGCAGCTCCTCGCCCAACGGGACGACGAAGCCGCCCAGCGCGATGACGAGCACCGCGGCCACCGGGCCGCTGAACAGCGTCAGCGCGGCCTGCGGGTCGGAGGTGTCGCCGGTGACCGCCACGTAGGCGACGATCAGGACGCGGGAGAGCAGCCAGACCGCGATGCCCAGGCCCACGCCCAGCGCGACGGTGCGCGCGCTCGTGCGCACGAGCCCGACCGCCGCGGGCGAGCGCACCCGCAGGGCCAGCGCGATCGCCACCGCCCCGAGGGCGGAGGCCCCCGAGATCCCGACCAGCAGCGGCGCCGGCGGGTCACCCTCCCCGAGCAGCGCGACCGGGAGGAACAGCCCGATCTGCAGCACGACGTAGGCCACCGCGGCGACCACGAGCTCGAGCCACCCGAGCGCAGGGCGCGCCGGCAGCACCGGGCCCGTGACGGCCTCCGCCGGCTCGAGGGCGGGGTCAGTCACCCCGGGCCTTGCGGGTCTCCCGGTCGTTGGCCTTCTGCACGGCCTTCGCGAGGTCGTCCTTGTCCATCTTCGAGCGGCCCTCGACGCCGAGCTCCTTGGCCCGCTCGTACAGGTGCTCCTTGCCGGCGTTGGCGTCCACCCCGCCACCGGTCTCGCCGCTGGGGTTCGCGCCACCGCTCTCGGCGCGGGAGTCGGACGGGCCGTACTCCTCCTTCTGCTCCCAGTGGTCGCCGACCTTCTCGTGCGTGTGCTTGAGCGCCGAGTACGCGGTGCGGCTCGCGCGCTCACCCTTGCCGTACGTGCCCTCCGCCGACTCCTTCGCCTTGGCGTAGGTCTCGCGGGCGCTCTTCGGCGAGCGCTGCAGCGTGGACGGCAGGTCCTCGAAGTCCTCCGGCATACCGCCGAAGTACCCGGTCAGCCCCGCACGCCCACCTCCAGGTGGGCGACGCTCTGCACCACCTGCTGCGGCCGGTAGGGGTAGCGGTCCATCTCGGCGGGGTCGGTGACGCCCGAGAGCACGAGGATCGTGTGCAGCCCGGCCTCCATGCCCGCGACCATGTCGGTGTCCATCCGGTCGCCGATCATGGCGGTGGTCTCGGAGTGGGCGCCGATCGTGTTGAGGCCCGCCCGGATCATCAGCGGGTTCGGCTTGCCGACGAAGTACGGGTCGCGCCGCGTGGCGTGGGTGACGAGCGCGGCCACCGAGCCCGCCGCCGGCAGCGTGCCCTCGGGAGACGGCCCGGTCGCGTCGGGGTTGGTGACGATGTACCGCGCCCAGCGCTGGATCAGCCGGATCGCCCGCGTGATCGCCTCGAACGAGTAGGTGCGCGTCTCCCCGATGACGACGTAGTCGGGGTCGCGGTCGGTGAGGATGTAGCCGACGTCGTGCAGCGCCGTGGTCAGCCCGGCCTCGCCGACGACGAAGGCGCTGCCGCCCGGGCGCTGGCTGTCGAGGAACTGGGCCGTGGCCAGCGCCGAGGTCCACAGGTTCTCGGCGGGGATGTCGATGCCGCTCGCGTGCAGGCGCGCCGCGAGGTCGCGCGGGGTGTAGATCGAGTTGTTGGTCAGCACGAGGAACGTCTTGCCGGCGTGGGACAGGCGGCGCAGGAACTCGTCGGCGCCGGGCAGGGCGTTCTGCTCGTGGACGAGGACCCCGTCCATGTCGATGAGGTAGGAATCGAGGTCGGGCAGGTCGGTCACGCCGCCTCCCGGCGCAGGTGGGAGTCGAAGAACCGCAGGATGCGCACCCACGCGTCCTCGGCACTGGGCCGGTGGAACCCGGCACCGGCGAAGCGCACCAGCAGGTCGTTGGCCGGGAAGTGCTCGAAGAAGCTGTGCCCGGCCCCGGGGTAGGTCGCCACGTCGTGCTCGACGCCCATGCTCGTCAGCGCCGCCTCGAGACGGGCCGGGTGCTCGGCGAGCACCGGGTCCCGGCCCCCGAAGCTCGCGACCACCGGGCAGATGCCGGCCAGCTCGGCCTCGGCGTCCTGGGGGACCATCCCGTAGTTCGGGGCCGCCGCCGCGTAGTCGT
>CADCTH010000567.1 GCA_902805495.1 uncultured Actinomycetospora sp. | reverse complement strand
AGCGAGCCGGTGTCGCCCATGAAGATCTTGGCCGGCGAGCAGTTCCACCACAGGAAGCCGAAGCAGGCGCCCATCGCGGCGGCGGCCACCAGCGCGAGGTCGAGCGGGTCGCGGACCTCGTAGCAATGCTCCAGGGCCGGCTGGAGCACGCAGGACTGGCGGAACTGCCAGAAGCCGATGACGACGTACGCCGCGAAGACCATGAGCGAGCTGCCGGCGGCCAGGCCGTCGAGGCCGTCGGTGAGGTTCACGGCGTTGCTCGTCGCGGTGATGATCAGGTAGGAGAAGACGACGAAGCCGGCGAAGCCCAGCCCGATGGCCTCGTAGTCACGGACGAAGGACAGGTTGTCCGAGGCGGGGGTCAGCCCCTCGTCGTTGCGGAACTGCAGCGCGAGCACCCCGAAGGTGACGCCGACGACGAGCTGGCCGAGGAACTTGGCGGCGGCCGTGAGCCCGAGCGAGCGCTGCTTGCGGATCTTGATGAAGTCGTCGAGGAAGCCGACGAGCCCGAGACCGGTCATCAGGCCGAGCAGGAGCAGCCCGCTCGCGGTGGGTCCGCGCCCGGGCTGCCCGATGACGAACAGGTGGGCGACGGTGTAGCCGATGAGCGTGGCGGCGATGATCACCGCGCCGCCCATGGTCGGGGTGCCGCGCTTGGTGGCGTGGCTGCTCGGGCCGTCCTCGCGGATCTCCTGGCCGTAGCCGCGGCGGCGGAACAGCCGCACCACCACCGGCGTGCCGAGCAGCGACACGATCAGGGCGGTCAGGGCGGCGACCAGCACCGACCTCATGGGGAGTCCTCCGCGTCGTTCGGGTCAGGGCGGCCTGACGGGCGGGCCGCGAGCAGGGCGGCGGCCACGCGCTCGAGCCCGGCGGACCGGGAGGCCTTGACGAGCACGACGTCGCCGGGGGCGAGCTCGTCGGCCAGCAGCCCCGCGGCTGCCTCCACGTCGTCGACGTGGACCGACTCGTCACCCCAGGAGCCTTCGAGCACGGCGCCCGCGTGGATGCCTCCGGCGTCGGGTCCGACGACGACCAGCCGCGAGACGTCGAGGCGCACGACGTGGCGGCCGAGCTCGAAGTGGGCGTCGCGGCTGGCCTCGCCGAGCTCGCCCATCACCCCGAGCACGGCCCAGGTGCGGCGGGTCTTGCCGCGGCTCATCACCGCGAGCGTCTTGAGGGCGGCGCGCATCGACTCCGGGTTGGCGTTGTAGGCGTCGTTGACGAGGGTGACCCCGTCGGCCCGCTCCGTGACCTCCATGCGCCAGCGGCTCGCCGGCCGGGCCGTGGCCAGGCGCTCCGCGACGGTGGCCGGGTCGACCAGGCCGGCGTGCACGGCCGCGGCCGCGACCGCCAGCGCGTTGGAGACGTGGTGCTCGCCGACCAGGCCCAGCGCGACGGGGTGGCGGGCCTCGCCCGCGACCAGGGTGAACGCGGCCGTGCCGTCGTCGCGCAGGGCGACGTCCTCGGCGCGCACGTCGGCGTCGGCGCCCTCCCCGAAGGTGACGACCTGCGCACCGGCGGGGGCGCGGTCGCGCATGCCCAGCACACGGGCGTCGTCGGCGTTGAGCACGACCAGCGGGGCGGTGTCGCCGTGCGGCTGCACGCCCTCGACCAGCTCGCCCTTGGCGGCCGCGATGCCGTCGACCGAGGCGTACTCACCGAGGTGGGCGCTGCCGACGTTGAGCACCACCGACACGTGCGGCGGCGCGATGCCGGTGAGGAACGCGATGTGCCCGATCCCGCGGGCGCTGTACTCCAGGACCGCCGCGGGGGTGTCGGCGGTGCGGCGCAGGCAGGTCAGCGGCAGGCCGACCTCGTTGTTGAAGCTGCCGGCGGGCGCGAGGGTGCCCGGGCCGAGCACGTGGGCGAGCAGGTCCTTGGTGGACGTCTTGCCGCTGCTGCCGGTGACGCCGACGACGCGCGGCGCCGTCTCGGCGGTGATGACCGCGCGGGCCAGCGCCTGCAGGGCGACCAGGGCGTCGGGCACCAGCAGGCACGGCGCGCCGGGCACCTCGCGTTCCACGAGGGCCGCCACGGCGCCGGCCTCCACCGCCGCCGCCACGTGGTCGTGCCCGTCGGTGCGCTCCCCCGGCAGGGCGACGAACAGCCCGCCCGCCTCGACCAGCCGGCTGTCGACCTGGACCTCGCCCGTCACGGCGGTCGACGGGTCGGCACCGACCAGCCGGGCGCCAGTCGCCTCAGCCACCTCGGCGAGCGACATCTCGATCACGCGCTCACCGCCTGCAGGGCCTGGCGCAGCACGTCGCGGTCGTCGAACGGGGTCACCACTCCCCCGGCCTCCTGGCCGGTCTCGTGGCCCTTGCCGGCCACCACGACGGCGTCGCCCGGGCCGGCCACGGCGACCGCGCGCTCGATGGCGGTGCGGCGGTCGACCTCGCGCAGCGCGTCGGGAGCACCGGCAGCCATCTCGGCCAGGATCTGCGCCGGGTCCTCGCTGCGCGGGTTGTCGCTGGTGAGGATCGCGACGTCGGCGCCCTGCGCGGCGGCCCGGCCCATGAGCGGGCGCTTGCCCCGGTCGCGGTCCCCGCCGCAGCCGAGCACGACGATCACCCGGCCGCGGGTCACGGCCCGCACGGTCGACAGCAGCGTCGCGACGGCCTCCGGGGTGTGGGCGTAGTCGACGACCGCGAGGAACGGCTGGCCGGCGTCGACCGGCTCCATGCGCCCGGGCACGCCGGGCAGGTCGCCCACGCCCGCGGCGGCTGCCTCCACGTCGACGCCGCTGACGGCCAGGCAGGCCAGCGCCCCCACGGCGTTGGCGACGTTGAAGGCCCCGGGCAGCTGCACCCGGGCGGGGACGTCCACGCCCGGGCCGCGCAGGCGGAAAACGCTCCCCGTGGGCGCCAGCTCCACGTCGACCGCACTCCAGTCGGCCTCCTGCCCGAGCGTGCCGTACGTCGCCACGGGCACGCCCGCGCCCGCGGCGATGCGCCGGCCCGCCGCGTCGTCGGT
>CADCTH010000566.1 GCA_902805495.1 uncultured Actinomycetospora sp. | reverse complement strand
CCGCGACCCCGCCGACGTCGCCGAGATCCTCGCGGGCCTGCTCGCCGACCCCGACGTCGCCCGCGCGATGGGCGAGGCCGGCCGCCGGTGGATGCGCGCGGACTGGACCTGGGAGGCCCGCGCCGCGCGCCTCCGCGCGCTCGCGGCCGGCTGAGCCGCGAGCGAACGCGGAGTTCGAGCGCATAGAAGCAGCGAACAGCGCGTTCGCTGCAACCGACCTAGCGCTCGTAGACCGCCTCGATGTCGGCGGCGCGCTGTTTGGTGATGACGTTGCGCTTGAGCTTCATCGTCGGGGTGAGTTCGCCGGTCTCCTCGGTGAAGTCGCTGGTGAGGATGCGCCACTGGCGGATCGCCTCGGCGCGCGAGACGGCCTTGTTCGCCTCCTCGACGGCGCCGGCGATCTCGGCCCGGAGGTCGGGGTCCTCGGCGAGGGACTCGGCGTCCGAGCCCTGCTTGCCGTGCTCCGAGCTCCAGCCGGGCAGGGCCTCGGCGTCGAGGGTGATCAGGGCGCCGACGTAGGGCCGGTCGTCACCCACGACGAGGGCCTGGCTGACGAGGCGGTGGGCGCGGACCTTGTCCTCGAGCACCGCGGGGGCGACGTTCTTGCCGCCGGCGGTGACGATGATCTCCTTCTTGCGCCCGGTGATCGAGAGGTAGCCGTCGCTGTCGAGGCTGCCCAGGTCGCCGGTGTGGAACCAGCCGTCGGCGAGCGCCTCGCGGGTGGCGTCGGGGTTGTTCCAGTACCCGCGGAACACGACGTCGCCCTTGGCCAGCACCTCGCCGTCCTCGGCGATCCCGATGGTGACGCCGGGGATCGGCTTGCCGACCGTGCCGACCCTGATGGCCCGGTTCGGGTTGGCGGTGATCGCCGCGCTGGTCTCGGTGAGCCCGTAGCCCTCGTGGATGGGGACGCCGACGCCGCGGAAGAAGTGCCCGATGCGGGCGCCGAGCGCCGAGCCCCCGGACACCGCGCCCTGGCACTTGCCGCCGAGCGCGGCGCGCAGCCGGCCGTAGACCAGCTTGTCGAACAGCGCGTGGCGCAGGCGCAGCGGCAGCCCGGGGCCGCCGGCGTCGAGGGCCTCGCTGTAGGCGACGGCGGTGGCCTCGGCCATGTCGAAGATCCGGCCCTTGCCGTCGTTGTGGGCCTTGACCTTGGCGCCGTTGTAGACCTTCTCGAACACGCGCGGCACCGAGAGCAGGAAGTCGGGCTGGAAGCGCGGCAGCTCGGTGGTCAGCTTCTTGGTGTCGGCGAAGTGGCCGATCGTGTAGCGGTACTCCATCGCCGCGCACTGGATGACGCGCGCGAAGATGTGCGCGAGCGGCAGGAAGAGCAGCGTGGAGTTGCCGGGCTGCATGAGGTCGGAGAACGTGTCGGCGACCGCGCGCACCTCGAAGAGCAGGTTGCGGTGGGTGATCTCGCAGCCCTTGGGGCGGCCGGTGGTGCCCGAGGTGTAGATCAGCGTCGCGAGGTCGTCGGCGTGCACGCCCGTGCGGCGCTCCTCGAGCGTCGCGTCGTCCACCTCGGCGCCGCCGTCGCGCAGCGCGGCCACGGCACCGTCGGCGCCGTCGATCTGCCAGACGTGCTCGAGCTCGGGCAGCTTGTCGCGCAGCGCCTCGACGATCGCGCGGTGCTCGTCGGACTCGACGATCACGCCCTTGGCGCCGGAGTCGGACAGGCACCACTCGACCTGGTCGGACGACGAGGTCTCGTAGATCGGGAGGGTGACCGCGCCCGCGGCCCAGAGCGCGTAGTCGAGCAGCGTCCACTCGTAGCGCGTCGGCGAGATCAGCCCGACGCGGTCGCCGGGCTGGAGCCCCGCCGCGATGAAGCCCTTCGCGGCCGTCGCGACGTCGTCACGGAAGGCGGCGAAGGTGATGTCGCGCCACTCGTCGTCGACGAGGTGGCGGTAGGCGACGTCACCCCCGTGCGCGTCGGCGTTGCCCCACGGCGCCGCGGTGAGGTTGTCGTCGTCGGCCACCTTCGCGACCGCCGGCTCCGCGTACTGCTGCATCTCGTCCCACTCCTGCCGATGGTCCGGCTCCGCTCCGCTGCGCGTCCCTGCCCCGCGCGCCTCGCTGCGTCCGGTCGTTGACCCTAGTGGCGGCCACCCGCCGTCCACTACCTCCAAGTAGCCGGACGAATCGCCCACCCGGCCGGACACGGACCCGCGCCGGGCGACCTGCGACGCTGGACGCGTGGCGGCCGTCGACGTGGTGGACGAGACCTTCCTCGCGGTGCCCCCGCAGCGCCTGGCCGCGGAGTTCACGGACCCGGCCCGCTGGCGGAGCCTGTGGCCCGACCTCGACCTGCGGGTGTTCGCCGACCGAGGCGCGCAGGGCGTGCGGTGGAGCGTCGTGGGCGACGCCTGGCGCGGCAGCATGGAGGTCTGGCTCGAGGCCGTCGGCGACGGCACCGTGCTGCACTGGTTCCTGCGCGTCGACCCGGTCGGCGCGTCGCTGGGCCGCCGGGCGGCGACCCGCGAGGTGGTGCGCCGCCAGCGCGCCGCCAAGGCCCTCGCGTTCGCGCTCAAGGACCGCCTCGAGGCCGGCCGGCCCCCGGGCGTCCCGCCCGCCCACGTGCGGGACGAGGGCCCGGTCACGTCCGGCTGACCGGGTGAGGGCCGGGTCACGCGGGTGGACGGCCGGGGGCCCCGCCCGTGCCGATCGGCCCCGCCGCGGCCGGTACCCTCTCCCGCCATGGCCGACGAGTCGACCCAGTCCATCACGATCGCGGCGCCGGCGTCCGACGTGCTCGGGGTCATCGCCGACTTCGACCGCTACCCCGAGTGGGCGGACGCGATCACCTCGGCGACCGTGCTGACCCACGACGACGAGGGCCGCCCCGAGCAGGTCAAGTTCTCGCTGGACGCGGGCCCCATCAAGGACACCTACGTCCTCGCCTACGACTGGCAGTCCGACGGCGTGACCTGGGACCTCGTGTCGGGCCAGGTGCAGCGCTCGCAGCGCGGCCGCTACCGCCTGGCCGAGGACGGCACCGCCACCGAGGTCACCTATACGCTCTCCGTGGATCTCGCGGTGCCTCTGCCCGGCCTGCTCAAGCGCCGGGCCGAGAAGCGGATCATGGATCAAGCGCTGACGGGGCTGAAGCGGCGCGTGGAGGGCTGAGTGCGGGTCCTGCTGTTCACCGGCAAGGGTGGCGTCGGGAAGACCACCACGGCGGCGGCGACCGCGGTGGCGCTGGCCCGCGTGGGGCGCAAGGTGCTCATCCTGTCGGCGGACCCCGCGCACTCCCTCGGTGACGCGTTCGACGCCCGCCTCGACGGCACCCCGGCCGAGGTGGCGCCGCGGGCGTACCCCGGGCTGTTCGCCGCCCACATCGACACCCGCGCGCTCGTCGACGACGCCTGGGAGCCGCTGCGCACCCAGCTGCGCACGCTGCTCGCCGGCGCCGGCGTGGACGAGATGGTGGCCGACGAGCTGACCGTCCTGCCCGGCGTGGAGGAGCTGCTCGCCCTCGAGGACGTGCGGCGCGCGACGATCGACGGGCCGTGGGAGGTCGTCGTCGTCGACTGCGGGCCCACCGCCGAGACCCTGCGCCTGCTGGCCCTGCCCGAGGCGCTCGGCTCGTACCTCGAGCGGCTCTTCCCCGCCCACCGCCGCGCCGTGCGGGGGGTCCTCGCCGGCCTCTCGGGCAGCAGCGCGACCGTCGCGAAGTGGGACGCCGCCGCGGCGTCGCTCTCGCGGCTCGCCGACCAGCTCGCCGGCCTGCGCGACCTGCTCGCCGACCACCGCACCACCACGATCCGCCTCGTCCTGACCCCCGAGCGGGTGGTCGCGGCCGAGACCCGGCGCACGCTCACCGCGCTCGCGCTGCACGGGCTGCACGTCGACGGCATGGTCGCCAACCGCCTGGTGCCCGACGCGGGCCAGGGCCGCGGCGAGGCCGCCGCCTGGGTGCGGGCGCGCCGGGCCGAGCAGGAGGCGGT
>CADCTH010000565.1 GCA_902805495.1 uncultured Actinomycetospora sp. | reverse complement strand
CGCCGGGGCGGGCCCCGGCCAGGCCGGTGGCGTCGAGGAGCTCCGCCCACGCTGCGGGCTGCGGGCCGCCGCGCCGGCCGCCGGCGTCGACCACGGCCGGTCGGCGGCCCGCGAAGTGGGTGAGGTGGAGCCGCAGCGTCTCCAGCGCGACGCCCATGCCCTCGCGCAGCGCGTCGATCTCGTCGTCCCAGTCGTCGCCGGACCCGAAGCCGCTCATCACCATCCGCACGGTGCAGCTGCCCTCGTCCCGGGCGGCGACGAGCCACTCGGTGGCGAGGGTGGTCGTCTCGCCGGCGGCCGACCACGAGGCCTCGGTGGCGAAGCGGGTCGGGGCGTCGTAGGCGGTGACGGTGCCCTGCGGCGCCGCGTGGGCGTCCTCGGCCGAGCCGCCCATGTCGAACCCGAAGGCGCCGCCGACGTGCTCGTCGACGCGGGTGGGGTGCAGCCAGGAGCTGATGCCGGGGCCGGTGGCGATGGCCTCCCAGACCTGCTCGGGGGTGCCGGGCACCGTGACCGCGAGGTCGACGGTGCGGGGGTTCTCGGTGGTCACTGGTCCTCCTCGGACGGGGCCGGCACGGGGTGCGCGCCGACGACGAGACGGTGGGGGCGGCCACCCGGCGCGTGGTACCGGGCGGCGAGGTCGCGGACCGCGGCGCCGAGCTCGTCGGCGAAGGCGGCCCGCTCGGCGGCGGAGGCGAACGCGATCTCGGTGTCGATCGCGAGGGTGGCCAGGCGCTTGTCCTGCGCGTCGGCGCGGCGGGCGAGGTCGCCCACCTCGCGCACCACGCGCCCGGCCAGCGCGAGCAGGTAGCGCGCGGAGAGGCGGTCGGAGACCCGCGCGGGGTCGCTCGCGGCCTCGCCGAGCGCGGCGGGGGAGACGAGGTACGAGGCGGCCGAGGCCTCGAGGACCCGCTAGGTGAGCCCGCGCTTGGCGCGCCGGCCGACCTCCCGGACCAGCCCGTGCTCCTCGAGGGTGCGCAGGTGGTAGTTGACCTTCTGACGGGTGAGGCCGACCTGCCCGGCCAGCGTCGAGGCCGAGCCGGGCTCGGCGAGGGCGGCCAGCAGGCGCGCCCGCAAGGGGTCCAGCGCCGCCGCGGCGGCCGCCGGTTCGTCGATCACGTCCACGTCGAGCACGGGACCCACGACAACATTGACAAGAATATTTGTCAATACGACGTCGTACCGTGCCGCCTCGTGGCACTCCGACGGCGGCACGACGCGGACGCGGGCGGACCGGCGGAGGTGAACGAGGCCAAGGCGGCGATCCGGCAGCGCATCTGGGACGCGCTGCGGGACGGGAAGCTGGCGCGGTTCCCGGGCGCGCACGGGCGCATCCCGAACGTCGTCGGCGCCGAGGCGGCCGCCGAGCGCCTGCGGGGGACCGAGGTGTGGCGGCGGGCGCGGACGCTGAAGTGCAACCCCGACGCCGCCCAGTGGCCGGTGCGCCAGCGCGCCCTCGAGGACGGCAAGACCGTCTACATGGCCGTCCCGCGCCTGGCCGAGGAGCAGCCTTTCTTCCTGCTCGACCCCGAGCACCTGGCCGACACGCCCCGCAAGGCGTCGTCGATCAAGGGCGCCGCCGGGTCCGCGCGCACGGTCGCCGTCGAGGACCTCGAGCCCGTCGACCTCGTCGTCACCGGCTGCGTCGCCGTCGCCGAGGACGGCGCACGCCTGGGCAAGGGCGGCGGGTTCAGCGACCTGGAGTTCGCGGTGGCGAGCCAGGCCGGCCTCGTCGCCCCGGACACGCCGGTGTTGACGACGGTGCACGAGCAGCAGATCGTGGCGCCGGGGGAGATCCCCGTGACCGACCACGACGTGCGCCTCGACCTGCTCGTCACCGCCGACCGCGTCGTCACCTGCACCCGCGAGGCCCGGCACCCCGGGCGCATCGACTGGGACGCGCTCACCGAGGAGAAGATCGCGGCGATCCCGTTGCTGGGACGGCTGCGGCCGTGACGGTGAGTGCCTCCTCGCGGCGTGTCGGACGCGTCTTATCGCCTGAACGGGCGTCAAAGTTGTCACGCGCCGTCACCACGGGCACGATCGAGAGGTGGCCGTACCGTCCCGTCTCCGACCGCCGCGCCCCGTGTGGGTGCCGGTCCCCTTCCTGGTGCGGGCCCGCGCGGGCCTCGCGTGGGCGGCGGTGTCGGGAGTGCTCGGGATCGCGGTGATCGCGCTCGGGGCGCGCGTGGGGGAGGACCCGCCGACCGCGACCGTCCTGGCCCTGCTCGCGCTCGGCGTGCTGGCGCTCGCCGTCGCGGGCCTCGCGCTCCACGTCGTCGGGGCGGCGGCCGGGCGGGGCCCGGGGGACGGGATGTCGGTCTACGGCGCGGGCCGGCGCGTGGAGGTGACCTGGGCGTCGCGCGGGCACGAGCGCGGGCGCATCGCGGTCGAGGACGTCGGCGAGGGCGAGGTCGTGACCCTGCGCCGCGACGGCGCGGCCCCGCACGTGACCGTGCGCCTCGGCGGGCACGACCTGCTCCTGCAGGGCGGTCCGAGCCCGGCGGAGCCCGCGTGGTTCACGCTCGTCGACGACGCCGGGTACACGGTCGCCCGCGCCGACGCCGCCCGGGCCCCGGGTGCCGACGCCGGCGCGCCGGTGGACTGGACGGTGCGCCCCGCCCGCGGGCCGGCGCTGCGGCTGCGCCACCGTCCCGGCGCCACGCGGGTGTCGCGGACGACGCTGCTCGACGAGACCGGGACGCCCTGGTGGGTGCGCGACGGACGCCTGGCGGAGCTGCCCGACGAGCTCGACCCGTCGTCGGCGGTGTTCGCCGTCCTGCTCATCGACCAGCTCCGCCGCGGGACGGTGGTCGCGCCCGAGCACGCGTGAGTGTCAGCGAAGTGGCGTCGCAGACGTTCAGTGTCCGTATCGGTACTTCGATCACCCCGCGGACCGCACGACGCGGTGAGCGCAGGGGAGCGGCTCAGCCCGCGTCGCGGACGTCCGTCCCGTGCTCGGCGAACGCCTTGAAGTCCAGCATGTGCTGGCGCGTCTGCTTGCGGAAGGCGGCGCGCATGAGGGGCGCCACCAGGCGCATCACGCCGCTGAACCGGTACTCGTTCTCACTCGCCCAGTGCGTCGTCTCCGGACCGGCCTCGGTCAGCCGCTCCCGCGCGGCGTTCCACATGCCCTGGGCGACGATCTCGCGCTCGAAGTGGACGACGCTGTCCCGCGGGATCGCGTGCAGGTCCGCCGGCTCGCGGCGCGTGATGGTCTCGGTGGCCTCCATCTCCTGCTGTCCCGTCCGCAGCACGACGCGCGACTCGGTACCGACCTGCCCGTGCTCGCCACGGACCGGCTCGTGCAGCACCAGGCCGCGCAGCCACTTCGGGATGTGGACGGGGTCCGCGAGCAGCTGGGCCACCCGCTCCCGCGGCTGGGCGATCTCGATCGAGACGGTGTACTTCATCCCGGGAAGTCTGGCCTCGCCGACGCGACGGCGGGAGAGGTCCTCTTCCGCCGTAATGACATAATGTCGATTATCGGATCGAGCTGACGGTGGGCGAGGAGCGCCCGGACCGGGTGGTCGCCACCACCAGCGCCACCGTGCCCATCGTGAGCAGCACCGACCGCAGCAGGTTCGCGTCCAACAGGCTGTCGATGGTCGCCGCGTCCTGGCCGATGCGGTCGAGCGCGTCGTGCTGCGGGATCGCCCACGCGACCGTCGACAGCAACGCGCCGACCCCGCTCGCCGCGACGACGCCGGCGAGCCCTCGGGGCACGTCGGCCGGTCGGGTCCACGGGAAGGCCGCACACGCCAGGAAGCTCGCGAACCCCGGCACGATCACCACGATCGGGATCGCCGCGTTGTAGGCCGCGTGGTAGCCGAGGAACTCGGCCTCCGGCACGGCGCGGAACAGCGGGTACGACACGGCCTGGGCCTGCCACCCGATGCCCGTCGAGTACGCCGTGAGGGCCGTCAGCGCGACGAGGTGCGGGCGCCGCCACCCGGATCGGCGTCGAGGGCGGTGGGTGGACAGGGTCTGTGCGGCCACGGCGGTGCTCCCCCTCGACGGGAAATCGGTTAGAGTGATGCTAAACCCGATTGAGCAGGAGTCAAACGAATTCATGGACGGCCGACGCCGCTACGACGCCTCGGGCCGGGAGCGCCAGGCCGCCCTGACCCGCCAGCAGATCGCCCTGGTCGCGGTCGAGCAGTTCGTGGCGCACGGGTACGCGACGACGTCGGTGGCCGCCGTGGCCCGGGCGGCGGGCGTGTCCGCACAGACGGTCTACAACGGGTTCGGCACCAAGGCCCGGCTGCTCAAGGAGGGCTACGACCTCACCCTCGCCGGCGACGACGCCCCGATCCCGCTGGCCGAGCGCCCCGAGGTGCGCGCCCTGTACGCCGAGACGGACCCCGCGGCGTTCCTGCACGGCTACGCGCGGCTGGGCCGGTCGCTGCTCGACCGCGTCGGCGCGCTCGCGGTGCAGATCGGCGCCGGCGCCCTGGCCGGCGACCCCGACCTCGTGGCGCTGCGGGCCACGACGGACCGGGAGCGGCTGCTCGGCGTCGGCGCGGTGGTGTGCCGTCTGCGCGAGCTCGACGCCCTCTCCCCCGGACTCGACGACGAGACCGCGCGCGACCGCCTCTGGACGCTCAACAGCACGGAGGTGTGGCACCTGCTCACCGTCACGCGCGGCTGGAGCGGCGAGGCCTACGAGGACTGGGTGGGCCAGGCCATGGGCGACGCCGTCCTGCCCGCGGAGCACCGCACATCCCCTGCTCCACCCCCGTGATCGAGATCCGCTCGTCGGCGCGGGTCGACCATTGACGGCACCCGGTCGTTGAATCGCACACGACCGTTTTGGCCGCTGAGCGGACAGTCGCACCGCCGAACGCGCGCCTCCTTCCGCCGCGACGACGGATCGAGCACGGTGGGATCACGACCGGGTCGCGGACCGCGAGAGGTGACTCCGCGGGGTGACGGACTCGATCACGCACAGTGGATGACCGTGATGCCGGGCCGAGCGAGGGCCCCGGACGGGTCGCGCGTGGGGGGATCGGCAGTGGGTGGAGACGATGCGGTGGGGGCACCGCGTCGACGGGAGCACCGGGAGCACGACCACCGGGGCACCTCGTGACGGACGAGTCCGACGAGATCGACCGGCTGGTCGCGGCGGTGGTGGACGGCGACCGGGCCGCGCTCAACTCGCTGCTCGCCATCCTGCGCCCCCTGGTGGTGCGCTACTGCCGCTCGCGGCTGGGCAGCGACCGCGCCGGCGTGGCCGCCGACGACGTCGCCCAGGAGGTCTGCCTGGCGGTGCTCAAGTCGCTGCCGACCTACACCGACCAGGGCAAACCGTTCCTCGCTTTCGTCTACGGCATCGCCGCGCACAAGGTCGCCGACGCCCACCGCCACGCCGGGCGCGACCGCTCGGACCCCACCGACGAGGTGCCCGAGGGGTTCGCCGACATGGCCGGCCCCGAGCAGCACGCACTCGAGATGTCGGCGAGCGCCGAGATGCGCACCCTGCTCGCGCAGCTGCCGGCCAAGCAGCGCGAGATCCTCGTGCTGCGGGTAGTGGTGGGCCTGTCCGCCGAGGAGACCGCGCTGGCCGTGGGCTCCACGCCCGGCGCGGTGCGGGTCGCCCAGCACCGCGCCGTCGCGAAGCTGCGCGGCGTGCTGGGCGACCCCGCCGACGCGCCCGGTCCCGACGACACCCCGCCGCGGGGCCTGGCCGGCGTGCGGGTCAGAACGCCGGACGCAGCGGGAACCCGGACCGGGCGTCGGGGCCGAGCTTGACCCCCAGCACCTGGTGGAGCTGGATGTTGTTGATGTCTAAGCCCACCTGGCACGCCGGCATGTAGAGCCGCCACACCCGGGCCCGGCCCTCCCCCGCCTCCGCGACGCACTCGTCCCAGTGGGCCTCGAGGTTCGCCGACCAGTCCGCGAGCGTGCGCGCGTAGTGCTCGCGCAGGTTCTCCTCGTGCCGGATCTCGAAGCCGGCGGCGTTCATCTGCGAGATCAGCCAGCCGATCGGCAGCAGCTCGCCGTCCGGGAAGACGTAGCGGTCGATGAACGGGTCGGCCGACGCGCGATGGTGGTGGTCGGGCCGGGTGATGCAGTGGTTGAGCAGGCGCCCGCCCGGGCGGAGCTTGGCGTAGAGCGACCGGAAGTACGACGGGACGTTGCGCCGCCCGATGTGCTCGGTGAGCCCGATCGAGCTGACCGCGTCGAACCCGTCCTCGGTCACGTCGCGGTAGTCGGCGTGGCGGATCTCCACGCGGTCGCCCAGCCCCCGGCGCGCGACCTCCTTCTGCGCCCACAGCGCCTGGTCGCGCGACAGCGTCACGCCCAGCGCCTGCACCCCGTGGTGCTCGGCGGCGTGCATCGCCATCTGGCCCCAGCCGCAGCCGACGTCGAGCAGGCGCATGCCCGGCTCCAGCGCCAGCTTCTGTGCGACCAGCTCGTGCTTGGCGTCCTGCGCCTCCTCCAGCGTCGCGCCGGCGGAGGGGTAGACCGCGCACGTGTAGGTCATCGAGGGGCCGAGCACCATCTCGTAGAAGCGGTTCGACACGTCGTAGTGGTGCTCGATCGCCGTCGAGTCGCGCTTCTTGGAGTGCCGCCGGCCGGACTGGCGGTGCTCCTCGGGCGGCGGCGCGACGCGGTGGCGCAGGCGCACCGGCGCGAGGCGCGCGGCGACCTTGAGCAGCGTCGAGGGCGGTACGTCGGACACGGTGAGCTCGCTGATCGCCGTGAGCGCCTCGTAGATGTCGCCGTCGACGTCGAGGTGCCCGGACACGAAGGCCCGGGCGAGGCCCAGCGAGTTCGGCGAGCCGGCCAGGTAGGCCAGCGCCGTCTCGCTGCGCACGTCGATGGTGGCGACGGGCGGGACGCCCGCCGGGGCGGACTCGCTGCCGTCGTAGGCGCGGATGGCGACGGGGGCCTCGTCCCCCAGGACCGGTCGGAACATCTCGGCGACCTGCACGTCGGACCTCCCTAGAGGTGTGACTCAGCCCGTCACGGTCTTCGTGTAGAGATCGGGGAGGCGTCCGTCCGGGTCGTAGCGGGCCTTCAGCTCCCGGTACGTCGCCCCTCCGTAGAGCGCGTCGAACTCGTCGCGCGGATAGCTCGCCGTGGAGTACAGCGACTTGTGCCCGTCCATCGTGAGCAGGACCTGCTCGATGCGGCGGTTGTGGTGGTCCGGCGCCTGGCCCGGGGCGAGCTCGGCGTCCGACCAGAACCCGACGTTGACGTAGGTCGCGTCGGGGTCGAGGGGGTAGAGCGGCCATCGTGGCCGGTCCGGTGTCTGCGCAGCTCCGCTCCGCTCCGTGCGTCGCTGCCGCAGGGGGCACAACCAGACCGGGCTGATCCCGATCTCGTCGTGGAAGAACGCGAGGAACTCCGGCAGCCGCTCCACCGGCACCTCGACGTCCTGGATGATCGGCTCGACGCCCGCGGCGCCGCTGCGGCGCGCGATGGCCTGCGACAGCCCGACCCGGCGGTCCAGCGCCACGAGCCGGCGGTAGACGTCCGAGCGGCGGTAGCGCGACGGCCAGAGCCGGCGCACCACCGGGTGCTGCACGCCGAGGGCGCGCGAGCACCAGAACCAGTCGGTGTCCCAGCGCCACAGGTAGTCGTGGATCGTCAGGTGGTCGCTGTCGCGCTCCTGGATCGACCGGTAGTAGATCCCCTGGCCGGTGTAGTCCGAGAGGTACGGCGCGGAGTCCACCATCTCGCCGAGGGTCACGTAGTGCTCGTCGGCGGAGAACACGGTGCCGTCGCAGAAGTCGACCCGCTCCCCCGCCCACTCGCGGGTCGCGGTGACCTCGGCCAGCGCCTTCGCGGTCTCCTCGGCGGAGCCGAAGCGCACGTGGCGCAGCCGCACGAACGGCCGCACCGGCGCGAGCTCGATGCGCAGGCGCAGCGCGTAGCCGAGCGTCCCGTAGGAGTTGGGCAACCCGGCGAGGAGGTCGGGGAGCTCGTCCCGGGCGGTGCGGAGGATCTCGCCGGTGCCGGTGAGCACGTCGGCCTCGAGCACCGACTCGTGCGGCAGGCCGTTCCGGAAGGACGTGGACTCGATGCCGAGCCCGACGACGGCGCCGCCGAGGGTGATGGTCTTGAGCTGCGGGACGACGAGCGGCATGAGCCCGTGCGGCAGCGTCGCCGCCACCAGGTCCTCGTACGTGGTCATCCCCTGGACGTCCGCGGTGCGCGCCTCCGGGTCGACCGAGAGCACGCGGTCGAGGCCGTCGACCGCCAGGCCGCCCTCGCCCCCGCGGAAGCGGAACAGGTTGGAGGTCTTCTTGCGCAGCCGCACCGGGGCGCCCGGCGGGAGCTCGGAGAGCCCGCGCCGCACGGCGTCCACCGCCTCCTGGTGCGCGACCGCGACGTCCACGCCGACCGTCATCTGGGTGCCTCCTCCCGGATTTCGTCCGGGAGCGTATGCCCACTGTGAGCCGGGAGCGACGCCCTTCGGGGGTGGGTTGGGCCACCCGGGGGCGCCGATGGTGCGTCCGGCGGCCACATCAGCCGTTCGTGGGACCCCCGGTGACCGCTGCGAGGACGCGCGGCAGGGCGTCGTCGGCCAGCGCGACCATCTCCTCGTCGGTCCGGTCCTGGATCGGGTGCGCGACGTAGACCGCGGGCACCTCGGCGAAGCCCAGGGCGCGGGCCTGCGCGTCGGTGGCGGTGACGAACTCGGTCGATGCGACGAAGGTGGCCGTCACGCCGTCGGCCTCGAGGGCGGCGAGGTCGTGCACACTGCACGACGTGCACGAGCCTCAATCAGCGAGGGCCTCGATCACCACGTCGCACTCGGCGGCGATCTCCGCGCGCAGGTCGGCGGGCAGCGGGCGGGTGAAGGTGGGCTTGGCGTAGCGGCGCACGGTCACCCCGCGCTCGGCGAGCAGCTCGGCCAGCCGGTCGAGGAACACCTCGCCGCGCGGCTTGGCGATGTCGAGCAGCCCCACGGTGCGCCCCGTGAGGTCGCCGGGACGCGGCCCGACGGTGCGGGCGGCGGGACGGGACTCGTCGGTCGGGTCCAGCACGACGGTCGAGACGATCACTCAGGCCTCCTCGATGACGCGGGTGACGGGGGTGCTGCCGCCGTGGCCGCCGACCCAGCCGCCGAGCACGGTGGAGAACTTGCCCGCTCCCCCGCCGGCCACGACGACCATGAGCCCCCCGGGGCGGAACTTCGAGCGCGGCCCGGTCGGCTCCGGGACGCCCTCCTCGATGCCGTCGGCACCCCGCGCCAGCTCCTCGGCGTGCGCCACGAGCAGCGCGTCGAGCTCGGTGGTGAACCGCGCGCGGTCCCACCCGCCCTCGGCGAACACGGCGACGTGCTCGGGCGCCAGCACGAGGACGGCGTCGAACCCGGGAGCGAGCTTGGGGTGCCCGACGCCCTGCAGCCCGCGGGCGAGCGAGCGCGCCAGCGACGCCGGGGTTCGCGAGATCTGGTCGACGAGACCGTGGGCGCCCTCGGCGGCGAACACCGTGACCGCCGACGCCCCGGCCGGCACCCCGCGCGCGACCGACAGCGGCTCCCAGGGCGAGCCGGCCTCGTCCTCGGCGAAGCACAGCCCGACCTTGCCGGGCTGCCCGAGCGTCGCGCGGTCGACCTCGCCGGGACGCCCGCCGCCGACGTTGCGGATCACCAGCTGCAGCGCGCGCCCGATCGTCGAGTTGGCGCGGCTGCCCTGGCCCAATGCGTTGCCGCCGGCGTTGACGCCGATCCGGCGCGCGACCGGCCCGTGCACCAGCACCGCCGGGGACGCGCTCCAGGTGGTCGCGAGCAGGCCGTGGGCGTTGAACTCCGGGGTGCACGCCGCCTCGACCGCGGCCAGCACCACCGGCAGGTACTCGGGGCGGCAGCCCGCCAGCACCGCGTTGACCGCGATCTTCTCGACCGTCGCCGGCGCGAGGTTCGGGGGCACGACGGCGACCACCTCGTCGGGCGCGCGGGTCGTGCCGGCGAGCATCCGCAGCACCCGCGGCAGGGTCGGCGCGACGACGGGCAGGCCGTCGGTCCAGCCGCGGTCGTGCAGCGCCTCGGCCTCGTCCTCGAGGCCCGCGAGCTCGACCCGCCGGGCGGTGAGCTCGTGGCCGCGGGCACGCACGAGCAGCTCGTCGGCCACCTCCGGGTCGTGGGTGCGCGACCCGCAGCCCGGCTTCCAGTCGGGCAGCTCGGCTCCGAGGTCGGCGACGCCCGACAGGCCCCGCCACGCCTCGCGGTCCCAGCCCTCGGCGCGAGCGGTCTCGACCCCGCCCTCGCGGCGCAGCAGGGTCGGGACGACGTCGATGCCCAGCGCGGTGCTGGCGTCCAGCCAGGTGTCGTCGCGCACCGCGACCCCGTCGGGGAAGGCGGGGTCGTCCTGGCTGTAGACGGTCGCGCCCAGGTCGCCCAGCACCGGGGCCACCAGCCGGCACGTGGGGCAGTCCTGCTTGACCACCACCACGAGCCCGTCGTCCGGGGGCGACGCCGTCGTGGTCACGCGGGGCACGCTACCCATGTCCCGGCCGTCGGTGTCGAGAATCGTGTCCCGGCTCCGTCCTGGGGCACCCACGAGACAGGAGCACCCGATGCGTCGGTTCGTCGTCACCGTCATCGCCTCGCTCGACGGCTTCGGCGCCGGACCGGGCGGCGACGTCCTGGCCCTGCCCTTCGACGAGGGGTTCGACGTCTACGCGCGCGACCGGATGCGCGCGGCCGGCACGTTGCTCGCCGGCCGCGCCACCTTCGAGGAGTTCCGGTCGTACTGGCCCCCGGTCGCCGACGACCCGGCGCAGGACGAGCTCCAGCGCGAGATCTCGCGGCTCCACGCCACGCTGGAGAAGGTCGTCGTCTCCGACTCGCTCGCCCTCGCCCCGGGCGAGACCTGGGCGGAGACCACCCGGGTCGTGCCCCGGGCCGCCGCGGCCGACACGGTCCGGGAGCTCACCGGCGGCGACGGTGGCGACGTGCTCGCCTTCGGCAGCTTCAGCACCTGGAACCCGCTGCTCGTCGCCGGGCTGGTCGACGAGCTGCACGTCATGGTCGGGCCGGCGCTGCTCGGGGCCGGGGTGCCGCTGCTCGCGTCCGACGTGCGCGTCCCGCTGCGCCTGCTCGAGGCCCGGCGCCTGCCGGACTCGTCGCTGGTGCTGCACCGCTACGACGCCCGCGGCGATCGCTGACTTGCGCGACGCCTGCCCTCCGTGCACCATCCACATGGATGGTCAAGGGAGGGTGATCGTGGTCGGGGAGCCGGCGGAACGCACGGAGAAGATCACGATCAACATCGGTCCGGTCGACCTCGGCCGGATCGACCTCCTGGTGCAGGAAGGGCACTTCTCCAACCGCACCGACTTCATCCGCACCGCCGTG
>CADCTH010000564.1 GCA_902805495.1 uncultured Actinomycetospora sp. | reverse complement strand
TGCACGCGGGTCTCGTCGCGCGTGCCGCGGCGGGCGCCGAGCACCCGCACCTGCTCGCGCTCGACCTCGTGGCTGACGCGCATGATCTCGAGCGGGTCGTCGACCCCGCCGGTGAGGGTGTTGACCCCGACGACCCGCTTGTCGCCCTTCTCCAGCGCCACCTGGTACTGGAAGGCCGCCTCGGCGATCTCCCCGGTGAACCAGCCGTCCTCGATGCCGCGCAGCACCCCGCTGGTCATCGTGCCGTCCGTGCCGAGGTCGCGGATCTTCGCGAAGATCGCCTCCGCCTCGGCCTCGATCGCGTCCGTGAGCTGCTCGACGTACCAGGAGCCGCCCAGCGGGTCGGCGACGTTGCCGACGCCGGTCTCCTCGGCGAGCACCTGCTGGGTGCGGATCGCGATCTGCGCGGCCTTCTCGCTCGGCAGCGCGAGGACCTCGTCGAGCGCGTTGGTGTGCAGGCTGTTGGTGCCGCCGAGCACCGCGGCGAGGGCCTCGACCGCGGTGCGCACGATGTTGTTGTCGGGCTGCTGGGCGGTCAGCGAGACGCCGGCGGTCTGGGTGTGGAAGCGCAGCCACTGCGCCTTGTCGGTCTTCGCCCCGTAGACGTCGCGCATCCAGCGCGCCCAGATGCGCCGGGCCGCGCGGAACTTGGCGATCTCCTCGAAGAAGTCGATGTGGGCGTCGAAGAAGAACGACAGCCCGGGCGCGAACACGTCGACGTCCAGCCCGCGCGAGAGCCCGAGCTCGACGTACGCGAACCCGTCGGCGAGCGTGAAGGCGAGCTCCTGGGCGGCGGTACTGCCGGCCTCGCGGATGTGGTAGCCGGAGACCGACAGCGGCTTGTAGGCCGGGATGTGCTCGGCGCAGTGCTCCATCAGGTCGCCGATGAGGCGCAGGTGCGGCTCGGGAGCGAACAGCCACTCCTTCTGCGCGGTGTACTCCTTGAAGATGTCGGTCTGGAGCGTGCCGTTGAGCGTGCGCGTGTCGACGCCCTGCCGCTCGGCCGCGACGACGTACATGCAGAACACCGGCACCGCCGGCCCGCTGATCGTCATCGACGTGGTGACCGCGCCGAGGTCGATGCCGTCGAACAGCACCTCCATGTCGGCGGCGGAGTCGATCGCGACCCCGCAGTGCCCGACCTCGCCGAGCGCCCGGGACTCGTCGCTGTCGCGGCCCATCAGCGTCGGCATGTCGAACGCCACCGACAGACCCCCACCGCCCTCCGCCATGATCATGCGGTAGCGCTCGTTGGTCTGCTTCGCACTGCCGAAGCCGGCGAAATGGCGGATCGTCCAGGGGCGGCCGCGGTAGCCGGTCGGGTGGAGACCGCGCGTGAAGGGGTACTCGCCCGGCCAGCCGATCCGCTCGAAGCCCTCGTACGTCTCCCCGTCGCGCGGGCCGTAGACGGGCGCGACCTCCTTGCCCGACAGCGTGGTGAAGTCGACGTCGCGCACGCGCGCGGCGTCGAACCGGGCCTGCCAGCGCGCTCGTCCGGCGGCGATCTCTTCCGGGTTCACGGGGTCTCCATTCTCCGGGGGGTTGTGACCAGGCTAACGTCCGCACGTGAGCCGGCCGCAGGACGTCCGGCACTGCCTGGCCTGCGGAGGCGCGATGCGCCTGCCCGAGGGGCCGCGCCCGGTCCCCACCTGCACGGCGTGCGGGCGCCTGCACCACCTGGACCCGAAGGTGGGCGTCGGGGCGGTGGTGCGCGACGACGCGGGGCGGCTGCTGCTCGTGCAACGGGGGGTGCCGCCGGGCAAGGGGCTGTGGGCGCTGCCCGCGGGCTACGTCGACGCGGGCGAGGACCCGCGGGAGGCCGCGGCCCGGGAGGTGCGGGAGGAGACCGGCCTGGAGGTCGTCTGCGGGGCGGTGGTCGACGTCTACCCCGGAGGCGGCGGGGCGTCGTTCTTCCTGGCGTTCGAGGCGCGGCTGCTGGGCGGCCGGCTGGCGGCCGCCGACGACGCGCTCGACGCGGGCTTCTTCGCCCTGGACGCGCTGCCGGAGCTGGCGTTCGCAAGCACCGAGGACGTCGTACGCCGGATCGCGGCCTCAGCTCCCGGGTCGCCCTGACGCCCCGGGCGGCCGCAGCCGGGCGACGAGCCCGGCCGCGAGCGCGGCGATCGCCAGCGAGCAGGCGACGGTGGTGCCGTAGCCGGCGCCGTCCCCGATGAGCAGCCCGGCCAGCGGCGGCCCGACAGCCGACCCGAGCGCCGCCGAGGTGTAGAGCACCCCGAGCAGCGCACCCAGGCCCTGCACCCCGAACACCTCCGCGACCAGCGGCGGCCCGAGCGCCACGAAGCCGCCGTAGCCGACGCCGAGCAGGGTGGCGAAGGCGACGAGGCGCCCGTACGACGGCTCCCCCAGCCACAGCCCGAAGCTCCCCGCCATCAGCAGGAAGCAGGCCTGGTAGGTCCGCAGCACCCCGGCCCGGGCCGCGACGGCGCCGAGCGCGAGCCGGCCGACCACGCTGGCCGCGCCGATCACCCCGACCAGCGTCGCCGCCGCGACCGCCCCGACGCCACGGCTCACCGCGTACGCGGGCAGGTGCACGAACGGCACGAACAGCGCCACCGACAGCAGCAGGCCCGCGCAGTAGAGCGTGCCGTAGGTCCGCGTCCGGAGCCTCGGCAGCAGGGGCACGGGAACCTCGCCTGCGACGGCGGGCGCGGGCTGGACGAGCGCCGCGCACACCAGCAGCACGACGACCCCGCCCGCGCCCAGCACGAGGTAGGCCGCGCGCCAGCCGACCGCCTCGATGAGCGCCGCGGCGGCGGCGGCCCCGACGAGCGTGCCCAGCCCGATGCCGGAGACCGCGATCCCGACCGCCACGGTGCGCCGGCGCTGGAACCAGCCCCCCACGACGGCCACCAGCGGGACGTAGCAGCAGGCCACGCTGAGCCCGACGCCCAGCCCGTGGCCGACGTACGCCTGCCAGAGCGCGGTGGCCCGGGACGTGAGCAGCAGCCCGAGCCCGAGCGCGACGGCGCCGACGAGGACGACCCGGCGCGGGCCGAAGCGGTCGACGGCCGGGCCGGACAGCCCTCCGAGCCCGAAGAACGCCAGGGTGGTCAGCGAGAAGACCGCGGCGGTGGCGCCGCGCCCGGACCCCAGGTCCGCGCTGACCGGCAGCAGGAAGGCGCCGAAGGAGTAGGCGACGCCGAAGGTCGTGAACATCGCCACGAAGGCGACCGCCACGGTGCGCCAGCCCCGGCCGCTCTCCGGCGGCGCGGCGGCAGGCACGGGCGTC
>CADCTH010000563.1 GCA_902805495.1 uncultured Actinomycetospora sp. | reverse complement strand
CGCCGGAACCTGTAGCCCCGGCGTCTCCGCCCGCGAGACCCGAGGCGTGTCCCGAGGACACGGTCCGACCGCAGCGGAACGAGGACGAGCCATTCCCCGGCAACAGGTTGGGCCGTCAGGGTGACGGTGCTGGAGCACGATCACCGCCCTTCTTACTCTCGGTGACCACTGTCCGGTGAAGGAGGTGTCATCGTGGCCACCGAGGCGACCACGTCGCGCCCGTCCCGCGTCGACCGGGTCACCGACCTCGTCGTCGGGCTCCTCCTGCTGCTCGGGGCGGTGTGGGGCGGGGTGAACGCCGGCACGGCCACGTGGGACGCGACGACGCTCCTCGTCCGCGGCGAGACCGTGTCGGCCACGGTGGTCGCGGTCGAGCACCGGTACAAGCTCGGGCGGATGGACGACGTCGTCGTCGCGCTGCCGCCGCCCCACGGCGGGCAGGCGGAACTGGCGACACCGCGCGAGGACCTCGAGCCCGGCGCCGTCGTCGCGACCGTCGTCGACCCCGCCGACCCGAGCCGCGCCGCCCTGGAGGAGGACGGCTGGCCGTGGCGCACGACGCTGCCGCTGCTGCTGACACCGCTGCTGGCCCTCGCCGGTCTGTTCGCTCTCGGTCTGGCGGCGTTCGGACGATCAGCGACGCGTCAGGAGCCGGACACCACCGAGCCCGGCTCCTGACGCACGACGCACGGACCTCAAGCCTGGGCGCCGCCGCGCTGCTCGATGTGCTCGATCTCGTCGGCGGGCAGCGCCGAGCCGTTGTCCGGCCCGGGGTGGTCGAGCGAGCGGGCCCCGGTGGCGCCACGCCCCTCCAGCTCCTGCCGCTTGAAGATCTTCTTGCCGAGCCACACCAGCGGGTCGTACTTGCGGTCGACGACGCGCTCCTTCATGGGGATCAGCGCGTTGTCGGTGATCTTGATGTGCTCGGGGCAGACCTCGGTGCAGCACTTGGTGATGTTGCAGTACCCGAGGCCGTGCTCCTCCTGGGCGTCCTCCTTGCGGTTGCGCACGTCGAGCGGGTGCATGTCCAGCTCGGCGATCCGCATGAGGTAGCGGGGGCCCGCGAAGGCCTCCTTGTTCTCCTCGTGGTCACGCACCACGTGGCAGACGTTCTGGCACAGGAAGCACTCGATGCACTTGCGGAACTCCTGCGGCCGGTCGACGTCGACCTGCGCCATCCGGTACTCGCCGGGCGCGAGGTCCTCCGGCGGCGCTAACGCCGGGACCTCGCGGGCCTTCTGGTAGTTGAAGTCGACGTCGGTGACGAGGTCGCGGATCACCGGGAACGTCCGGATCGGCGCGACCGTGATCGTCTCGTCCTCGCCGAACGTCGACATCCGCGTCATGCACATCAGCCGCGGGCGGCCGTTGACCTCCGCGCTGCACGACCCGCACTTGCCGGCCTTGCAGTTCCAGCGCACTGCCATGTCCCCGGCCTGGGTGGCCTGGAGCCGGTGCATGATGTCGAGGACGACCTCGCCCTCCTCGACGTCGACGCGGTAGTCGACGAAGTCGCCACCGGTGGCGTCGCCGCGCCAGACCTTGAACTCCGCCTGGTAGCCCATGCCTACGCTCCCCCTCCGGTGATCTCGCCGCCCGGGTCGCCGCCCGAGCCCTCGGTGCCGCGGGACTGCCGCGGCGGGGCGTCCGAACGGTGCCCGCCGAGCTCGTCGCCCGTGTAGTACTTCTTCAGCTCGTCGAGCTCGAAGAGGTCGAACAGGTCCGAGCGCATGGCCGGCTGGCCCTGGTGCTCGAGGTTCACGGTCGGACCATCGGGGCCGTCGCGCAGCGAGAGGACGAGCAGCTCCTGGCGCCAGCTCTCGTCCATCGTCGGGTAGTCGTCGCGGGTGTGGCCGCCGCGGCTCTCCTGCCGCTCGAGCGCCGCCATCGCGATGCACTGCGAGACCATGAGCATGTTGCGCAGGTCGAGCGCGAGGTGCCAGCCCGGGTTGTAGGCCCGGCGCCCGTCCACCGCGACCCGCGGGATCCGGTCCTTGAGCTCGTCGAGCTTCTTGAGGGCCAGCTCCATCTCGTCGGCCTTGCGGATGATGCCGACGAGGTCGTTCATCGTCTGCTGCAGTTCCTGGTGCACCGTGTAGGCGTTCTCGCCGCCCGAGTTGACGATCGGGCGCTCGACCTCCTCGCGGGCCGCGCTGACCGACTCGTCGCTCACCGCCGGCTGCTCGGTGAGCCCGTCGAGGTACGCCGACGCCCCGGCCCCGGCGCGGCAGCCGAACACCAGCAGGTCGGACAGCGAGTTGCCGCCGAGGCGGTTGGAGCCGTGCATGCCGCCCGCGACCTCGCCCGCGGCGAAGAGCCCGGGCACGGCCGACGCGGCCGTGTCGGGCTCGACCTCGACGCCGCCCATCACGTAGTGGCAGGTCGGCCCGACCTCCATGGGGCCCGCGGTGATGTCGACGTCGGCCAGCTCCTTGAACTGGTGGTACATCGACGGGAGCCGCTTGGTGATCTCCGCGGCCGGCATGCGGCTGGAGACGTCGAGGTAGACGCCGCCGGCCGGGGAGCCGCGGCCGGCCTTGACCTCGCTGTTGATCGCGCGGGCGACCTCGTCGCGCGGCAGCAGCTCCGGCGGGCGCCGGTTGTTGTCCGCGTCGGTGTACCAGCGGTCGCCCTCGTCCTCGCTGGTGGCGTACTGCTCGCGGAACACCTCGGGGATGTAGTTGAACATGAAGCGCTCGCCCTCGGAGTTCTTGAGGACGCCGCCGTCACCCCGGACCGACTCGGTCACGAGGATGCCCTTGACGCTGGGCGGCCAGACCATCCCCGTGGGGTGGAACTGGACGAACTCCATGTTCAGCAGCTTCGCGCCGGCGCGCAGGGCCAGGGCGTGGCCGTCGCCGGTGTACTCCCAGGAGTTGCTGGTGACCTTGAACGACTTGCCGATCCCGCCGGTGGCCAGGACGACCGCCGCGGAGTGGAAGCACACCAGCTCGCCGGTGGGCCGGCGGTAGCCGAAGGCCCCGGCGATGCGGTCGCCGTCCTTGAGCAGCTCGGTGATCGTGTACTCGTGGAAGACCGCGAGGTCGGACTCGTAGTCGCCGGTGCGGGCGAAGTCCTCCTGCTGCAGCGAGACGATCTTCTGCTGCAGGGTGCGGATCAGCTCGAGGCCGGTGCGGTCGCCGACGTGCGCGAGGCGCGGGAACTGGTGCCCGCCGAAGTTGCGCTGGCTGATCTTGCCCTCGGGCGTGCGGTCGAACAGGGCGCCGTAGGTCTCCAGCTCCCAGACCCGCTGCGGCGCCTCCTTGGCGTGCAGCTCGGCCATGCGCCAGTTGTTGAGGAACTTCCCCCCGCGCATGGTGTCGCGGAAGTGGACCTCCCAGTTGTCGTTCGGGTTCGCGTTGCCCATCGACGCCGCGATGCCGCCCTCGGCCATGACCGTGTGGGCCTTGCCGAACAGCGACTTGCAGATGATCGCGACGCGCTTGCCGCGCATGCGGGCCTCGATCGCCGCGCGCAGCCCCGCCCCGCCGGCCCCGATGACGAGGACGTCGTAGGTGTGGTGGGTGACCGGCGCCTCCGGCGTCGCGCCCGCCTCGTCGGTGACGGCGTCGCGCGCCATCGTCCCCTCGGCCGGGGACATCCCCTCGGTCCCTCCTGGGTGCGACACGGCCGGCTCCTCTCCGCGGTCCCCGCGCTCGCCGGCCATCAGTTCACGATCCGCAGGTCGGAGATCGTGCCGCTGGCCACGAGCATGACGTAGAAGTCCGTGAGGATCAGGGTGCCGATGGTCAGCCAGGCGTACTGCATGTGCCGGGTGTTCAGTTTCGAGAGCGTCGTCCAGATCCTGTACCGGATCGGGTGCTTCGAGAAGTGCTTGAGCCGCCCGCCCGTGATGTGGCGGCACGAGTGGCACGACAGCGTGTAGAGCCACAGCCCGATGACGTTGATCAGCAGGATCAGCGTGCCGAGGCCGATCCCGAACGACGTCACGCCCGTGGCGGGGTCGGTGCTCTGGAACGCCAGCACCATGTCGTAGGTGTTGATGATCGAGATGAGGAACGCGACGTAGAAGAAGTAGCGGTGCGCGTTCTGCAGGATCAGCGGGAAGCGCGTCTCACCGGAGTAGGTGGAGTGCGGCTCGGCCACCGCGCACGCGGGCGGCGACGCCCAGAACGCCCGGTAGTAGGACTTCCGGTAGTAGTAGCAGGTCACGCGGAAGCCGAGCAGGAACGGCAGCCCGATGATCGCCAGCGGGATCCAGGCCGGGAACTCCGGGAGGATCTGCCCGAAGTGGCTCGCCCCCGGGACGCACGACTGCGACAGGCACGGCGAGTAGAACGGCGAGAGGTAGTGGTACTCCGAGACGTAGTACGCCGATCCCCAGAAGGAGCGGATCGTCGCGTACACGACGAACGTGGCGAGCCCCAGCGCGTTGACCAGTGGCGCCAGCCACCAGCGGTCCTTGCGCAGGGTGCGCTGTCGGATGTCGGGGCGACCCGGCGCCGGCGGCCGGTACGTCCCGGAGTCGTGTGTGGTGGTCACGGCACCCCGGTCCTCGTCTGCGGTGACGGCGCCTCGCCGGGTCACGGGCCGCCCCGATCACGCGGAACGGCGGCCGACGCGGGACCCGGCAGGTCACGCCCTGTGGTGGGCCGCACACTACGACGCGTCAAACATCCATGTCGCACGGGTCACCGGTGATCGTGCGTGACGATGGCCACTTCCGGGAATCGACCCGCGGTCACTCGTGGTCGGCGGCCTCGAGCAGGCGCTCGAGCGCGGCCTCGTCGGGGCCGCCGGAGCCGTCGGAGTCGTCGGAGCCCTCCGGAGCAAGGCGTTCCGCCAGCGCCTCGCTGACCACCCCGTACGCGACGCCGGCGTCGTAGCCCTTGCGCGCGAGCATCCCGACCAGCCGACGGGCCGCGACCGCGTCGTCGAACCGCGCGAGGGACGGCAGCCGGCGGTCGACCAGCGCCCGGGCGCGCTCCCGCTCGTCGTCGCGACCGATCTCGTCGATCGCCGTGGAGGCCGTCTCGCGGTCGACGCCCTTGCGGTGCAGCTCGCCGGCCAGCGCGCGCCGGCCGAGCCCCTGGTGACGGTGCCGCGAGGACACCCACTGCTCGGCGAAGGCCGCGTCGTCGACCAGCCCGACCGCGCCCAGCCGGTCGAGCACGCGGGCGGCCACCTCGTCGTCCACGCCCTTGCGCGCGAGCGCGTCGGACAGCTCGGAGCGCGACCGGGCCCGCGTGGTGAGCATGTTCAGGCAGATGGTGCGCGCCACCGACTCGGGGTCGGCGTCGGCCTCCGGCCCGGTGCCGTCGGGGTCGGGCGGCTCCGGCGCGGCGCGTCCCCGCGACGTCCGGCGCCGCCCGCCCTCGCCGAAGCCCACCCGACTCAGAAGTCGACGGGCGCCGCGGCGGGCGCCTCGGCGTCGAGCTTCGCCCCGATGCCGAGCTTCTCCTTGATGCGCTTCTCGATCTCGTCGGCGACGTCGGGGTTCTCGCGCAGGAACTTGCGGGCGTTCTCCTTGCCCTGCCCCAGCTGGTCGCCCTCGTAGGTGTACCAGGCACCCGACTTGCGCACGATCGCCTGCTCGACACCCATGTCGATCAGCGATCCCTCCTTGGAGATGCCGCTGCCGTAGATCATGTCGAACTCGGCCTGCTTGAACGGCGGGGCCACCTTGTTCTTCACGACCTTGACCCGCGTGCGGTTGCCCACCGCGTCGGCGCCGTCCTTGAGCGTCTCGATGCGGCGGATGTCGAGCCGGACCGACGCGTAGAACTTCAGCGCCTTGCCACCCGTGGTGGTCTCCGGCGAGCCGAACATGACGCCGACCTTCTCGCGCAGCTGGTTGATGAAGATCGCCGTGGTGCCCGAGGCGTGCAGCGCGCCGGTGATCTTGCGCAGCGCCTGGCTCATGAGGCGGGCCTGCAGACCGACGTGGCTGTCGCCCATGTCGCCCTCGATCTCGGCGCGCGGCACGAGGGCCGCCACCGAGTCGACCACGATGACGTCCAGCGCGTTCGAGCGGATCAGCATGTCCATGATCTCGAGCGCCTGCTCACCGGTGTCGGGCTGCGAGACCAGCAGCGCGTCGGTGTCGACCCCGAGGGCCTTGGCGTACTCCGGGTCGAGCGCGTGCTCGGCGTCGATGAACGCCGCGATGCCGCCCTGGGCCTGGGCGTTGGCCACCGCGTGCAGCGTGACCGTCGTCTTGCCCGAGGACTCCGGGCCGTAGATCTCCACCACGCGCCCGCGGGGCAGCCCGCCGACGCCGAGCGCCACGTCGAGGGCGATCGACCCGGTCGGGATGACGTTGACCGGCGCGCGGCCGTCGTCGCCCAGACGCATGATCGAGCCCTTGCCGAACTGCTTGTCGATCTGGGCGAGGGCGAGCTCGAGCGCCTTGTCGCGATCCGGTGCCTGTGCCATGGGGTGCCACCTCGTGGTCGGGGGTCGACTCTCGGCGCCGACGCTAGGCGGGGGGTCCGACACCGTGGTGCCGGAGCCGGCCGCCCTGTGGAGGAACGGAACGGTTGTGGACGGACGGCTGCGACGCTGACGCCGCACAGCGACCGTACGGAGCAGGGTAGACGAACACGTGTTCGATACCGAGCCCCGGTCGCCGACCGGCGTGTCGGCCCGCTCAGCGCCGCTCGGCGGGGACCTCGAACTCGGTGCACACCGCCCGCCAGACGTCGCGCGGCTCCTCGCCGTCCTCCAGGGCCTGCTCGACGGTGCGCCCGCCCAGCGCGCCGAAGACGTGGTCGCGGGCGATCGAGCCGGCGCGCACGGCACCGAACTCGTCGTCCATGAGCCGGCGGAAGTGGGTCAGCCGCACGGGCGCCACGATAACCTCGGTCCGTGGACGTCCCGCTCACGACCGCGCTCGGCCCCGCCGGCGGCACGATCGGCACGGTCGTCGCGCTCCTCGGGCTGGTGGCGGCGCTGGTCGTGCTGTTGCGCTGGTGGTTCCAGAACCGGGACCGCTGACCCTTCGCCCCGGCCTCACGCCACGTCCAGGTGCCGCAGTGCGGGCCAGAAGTCGCTCCACGGCGCCAGCCGGCCGGTGGCCAGCCACAGCCGGGCCCCGGTCCCGGTGTCCCCCACGGGGCGGACGTCGGCGAACCACGGCCGCAGCTCGCCGGGGTCGGAGCCCACGTAGAGCACCGTGTCGACGTCGTCGGACGGCGGCGGGAACCAGCCGTAGCTGCGGTTGCTGCTGCGCACCGGCGGCAGCGTCAGGATCAGCGCCTCCGGGCTCACCGTTCGTCCTCGGGCACCGGACCCAGGCGCAGCGCGACGAGCGCACTGCCGGCGAAGAACGCCGTGAGCAGGCCGGGAGCCCCGTCGCGGGCGTGCACCCGCCACGTGACGTCCTCGCCGACCAGCTCCTTGCGCGTGACGTCCCGGACGACGCCGTCGGCGAGCAGCTCCGCGACGTCGTCGGCCGGCCCCCCGAACGGGGGCTCCACCTCGACGCGGACGCCGTCGAGCAGGGCACGCAGGGCGGGCAGGTCGCCCGCGCTCCACGCCGCCTCGAAGCCGAGCGCGGCCAGGAAGACGTCGGCCTGGCCGCGCCCGCGGCGGCGGAGGTCGCGGAGGAACGCGACGTCGCGGTTGGCCTTGGACGCCGCGCCGAGCAGGCCGGTCACGGGCGAGCGGGCCAGTTCGAGGACGCGGACGGCGACCTGGCGGTACCCGCTGGCCGGGGTCAGGGTGCCCGCGGCCAGGAGCTGGTCGATCTTCTCGATCGACCCGAGCTCCTGATAGAGCGAGAGGTTGCCGGCGAGCTCGTTGCGGCGGTCGGCGATGTCCAGGGTGGTGCGGGGCTCGTCGTCGCGGCGGGTCGGGTTGATCTGGACGACCCACAGCTCGTCGGGGTCGTCGTCGAGCAGGGGCGCGACCGGCGGGTTCTGCGAGAACAGGCCGTCCCAGTAGGCGCCGCCGTCGACGTGGATCGCGCGGAAGAGGGTGGGGATCGCGGCGGACGCGAGCACGGTGTCCGGGGTGATGCGGTCGCGGCGGCTGTCGAACGCGCGGAACGCGCCGCTGCGGACGTCGACGGCGCCGAGGACCAGCCGCGGGTGGCGGCCGTCGGTGTCGACCGTCAGCGCCTCGAAGTCGACGTGGCGGCGCAGCAGCCGGCGGAACTCCCCGCGCCCGTCGAACGGCGCCGGCACGAGGTAGGGGTTCAGCGGCGGAGCGAGGCCGAGGCTCTGGACGAGGCCCGCCCCGACCACCGCGGCGTTGCCGAGGCGCTCGACCGGCCCGCGGGCGGCGTTGTCCTCCCAGAACGCCTCGAGGCGCTCGGGGACGCGGTCCGGCGAGCCCTCGCGCAGCGCCGCGTACGTCAGCAACGCGTTGATCGCGCCGCCGGAGGTGCCGCTGACCGCGACGATCTCGTGGCCGTCGAAAGCGCCCCGATCGACGAGGCGGGCCACGACACCCGCGGTGAACGCGGTGTGGCTGCCACCGCCCTGGAAGGCCAGCGCGATCCGCATCCGATCACGCTAGGGACGAATCCGGCACCCGGGAAGAGCGCCGCGCGGGTCGCCCGGTGAGTCGCTCGGCGCGTCGCTGTCGGGGGGCGGGGGCACCATGGACGCGTGACCCCACCCGACGGCCCGACTGCGCCCGGCCCGGCCGGCTCCGCGGCCAGCTCTGCGGCCGTGCTCGACCGCTTCTCCCCCGTGACGCGCGACTGGTTCACCGGCGCGTTCGAGGGCGCCACGCCGGCGCAGGAGGGCGCGTGGGAGGCGGTCGCCGAGGGGCAGCACGCGCTGGTCGTCGCCCCCACCGGGTCGGGCAAGACGCTCGCGGCGTTCCTCTGGGCGCTCGACCGGCTGGCCACCACGCCGCCGCCCGAGGAGGCCACGCGCCGCTGCCGGGTCCTCTACGTCTCGCCGATGAAGGCGCTGACGGTCGACGTGCAGCGCAACCTGCGCTCGCCGCTGACCGGGCTGCGCCAGGCCGCGCACCGTCTCGGCCTGCCCGAGCCCGACGTCACCGTCGGGTCGCGCACCGGCGACACCCCCGCCGACGAGCGCCGCAGCTTCAACCGCACGCCGCCCGACATCCTCGTCACCACGCCCGAGTCGCTGTTCCTGCTGCTGACGTCCGCGGCGCGCGAGTCGCTGCGCGGGGTCGACACCGTGATCGTCGACGAGGTCCACGCCGTCCTCGCGTCGAAGCGGGGGGCGCACCTCGCGCTGAGCCTCGAGCGCCTCGACGCGCTGCTCGACGCCCCCGCCCAGCGCATCGGGCTCTCGGCCACCGTCCGCCCCATCGACGAGGTGTCGGCGTTCCTCGGCGGCGGGCGGCCGGTGCGGGTCGTGGCGCCGGGCACGAGCAAGTCCGTGCAGGTCCGCGTCGAGGTGCCGGTCGAGGACATGGCCGCGCTCGACGGCGGCGGCAACGGGGCGGGGCCGGGTGTCGAGGAGGAGGTCGAGGGCTCCGCGGCCGGGGCGGCGCAGCGGGCGTCGATCTGGCCCGCGGTGCAGGAGCGCGTGCTCGACCTCGTCGGCGAGCACCGCTCGACCATCGTGTTCGCCAACTCCCGGCGCCTCGCCGAGCGGCTCACGGCGCGCATCAACGAGCTGGCCACCGAGCGGGCGCACGCAGCGGCGGAGAGCGCGCCGGTGGAGCTGGACGACGACACCGAGGACACCGCCGCCCGCCCGGAGCCCACCGACGACGAGGCGGACGAGCTGGCCCCGGTCATCGGGCCGTTCCCGGCCGAGGCGGTCGGGCAGTCCGGGGTCGCCGAGCCGGCCGAGGAGATCGTCGCCCGCGCCCACCACGGCTCGATGAGCCGCACCCAGCGCACGCTGGTCGAGGAGGCGCTCAAGTCCGGGCAGCTCCCGTGCGTCGTGGCCACCTCCAGCCTCGAGCTCGGCATCGACATGGGCGCGGTCGACCTGGTCGTGCAGGTCGAGGCGCCGCCGTCGGTGGCCAGCGGGCTGCAGCGCGTCGGGCGCGCGGGGCACCAGGTGGGCGCCGTGAGCGAGGGCGTGGTGTTCCCCAAGTACCGCGGCGACCTGGTGTAGTGCGCGGTCGTCGCCGAGCGCATGGCGCACGGCCAGATCGAGGCCATGCGCTACCCGCGCAACCCGCTCGACGTCCTGGCCCAGCACGTCGTCGCCATGACGGCGATGGAGCCGTGGTCGGTCGACGAGCTCGCCGCCCTCGTCCGCCGGGCCGCCCCGTTCGCGGGCCTGCCCGACTCCGCGCTCGGCGCGGTGCTCGACATGCTCGGCGGGCGCTACCCCAGCGACGACTTCGGCGAGCTGCGCACCCGCATCACCTGGGACCGCGTCACCGACCAGCTGGCCGGCCGCCCGGGCGCCCAGCGCCTCGCGGTCACCAGCGGCGGCACCATCCCCGACCGCGGGCTCTACACGGTGGTCACGCCCGGGTCCGCGCCAGAGAACGGACGCAGCGGCGGCACCGGGGGCTCGCGGGTGGGCGAGCTCGACGAGGAGATGGTCTACGAGTCCCGCGTCGGCGACACCTTCCTCCTCGGCTCCACCAGCTGGCGCGTCCTCGACATCACCCGCGACCGGGTCGTCGCCGAGCCCGCGCCCGGGGTGCCGGCGCGCATGCCGTTCTGGAAGGGCGACGCGCCGGGCCGCCCGCTGGAGCTCGGGCGAGCGCTGGGCGCCTTCGTGCGCGAGGTCGCCGCGGCCGACGACGAGGCGGCCCACGCCCGCACCGAGGCCGCCGGCCTGGACACCAACGCGTCGGTCAACCTGCTCGCCTACCTGCGCGAGCAGAAGGAGTCCACGCGCCACGTCCCCAGCGATCGCACGATCGTCGTCGAGCGCTTCCGCGACGAGCTGGGCGACTGGCGCCTGGTCGTGCACTCCCCGTTCGGCGCGCAGGTCAACGCGCCGTGGGCGCTGGCCATCGCCGCGCGGTTCCGCGAGACCCGCGGCCTCGAGGTGTCGGCGGCGAGTGCGGACGACGGCATCGTGCTGCGCCTGCCCGACGCCCTCGACGACGCGGGCGAGGAGATCATGCCCACCGCCGAGGACGTGCTGCTCGACCCCGACGAGGTCGAGCAGGTGGTCACCGCCGAGGTCAGCAACTCGGCGCTGTTCGCCGCCCGGTTCCGCGAGTGCGCGGCGCGCTCGCTGCTGCTCCCGCGGCGCGACCCGACCCGCCGCACGCCGCTGTGGCAGCAGCGCCAGAAGGCCGCCCAGCTGCTCAGCGTCGCCAGCCGGTTCGAGCAGTTCCCGGTGGTGCTCGAGACGATGCGCGAGGTGCTGCAGGACGTCTACGACGTCCCCGGCCTCGCGGAACTGATGCGCGACGTGCGCTCGCGCGCGGTGCAGGTGGTCGACGTGGCCACGGCCAACGCGTCGCCGTTCGCGCGCACGCTGATGTTCGGCTACGTCGGGATGTTCCTCTACGAGCTCGACGCGCCGTTGGCCGAGCGCCGGGCGGCGGCGCTGTCGCTCGACTCCACGCTGCTCGCCGAGCTGCTGGGCTCCGAGGCGATCCGCGAGCTCCTCGACGCCGAGGTGCTCGCCGAGATCGAGGGCCAGCTGCAGCGCACCGACCCCGAGCGCCACGTCCGCGACGCGGAGGGCACGGCCGACCTGCTGCGCTTCGTCGGCGACCTCACCGGCGCGGAGGCCGCGGCCCGGGGCGTGCGGGACGAGTGGCTGCACGGGCTGGAGAGCGCGCGCCGGGTGATCCGCGTGCGGGTGGCCGGCGAGGAGCGCTGGATCGGCATCGAGGACGCCGGGCGCTTCCGCGACGCGCTCGGTGCCGGGCTGCCGGTCGGCGTGCCCGAGGCGTTCACCGAGCCCGTGGCCGACCCGCTGGGCGACCTGCTCGCCCGCTTCGCCCGCACCCGCGGGCCCTTCCCCGTGGCCGCCGCGGCACACCGCTTCGGGCTCGGCGTCGCCGTGGTCGGCGGGGTGCTCGACCGGCTGGTGTCCTCCGGGCGCCTCGTGCGCGGCGAGCTGCGGCCCGACGGGTCGCCGCCCCTGCCCGGGGTGCCCGCCGACCTGCCCGTGAGCGGCCAGGACGTCTGCGACGCCGAGGTGCTGCGCCGGCTGCGCCGCGGCTCGCTGGCCCGGCTGCGCGCCGAGGTCGAGCCCGTCGAGCCGGCGGCGCTGGGCCGCTTCCTGCCGGCCTGGCACGGGGTCGGCCGGCGGATCCGCCGGGCGCCGGGTGCCGACGACGTGCTCGGCGTGGTCGAGCAGCTCGCGGGCGCGCCCATCCCCGCCAGCGCGCTCGAGAGCCTCGTCCTCCCCGCGCGCCTGCCCGGCTACTCCCCCGCCCTGCTCGACGAGCTCACCAGCGCCGGCGAGGTCACCTGGACCGGCTGCGGCACGCTCGCCGGCGGCGACGGCTGGCTGGCGATGGCGCCCACCGACCTCGCCGACCTCCTGCTGCCCGACCCGGAGCCCGACCTCGTCGACACCCCGCTGCACCGGGCGCTGCTGGCGACGCTCGACGGGGGCGGCGCGATGTTCTTCCGCCAGCTCGGCGAGCGCACCCACGCCGCGCTGCGCGAGGACGGCGGGTCCGAGACCGCCCGGGAGATCGACATGCCCGACGACGCCACGCTGGTCGAGGCGCTGTGGGACCTCGTGTGGGCCGGGCACCTCACCAACGACACGCTCGCCCCGGTCCGGGCGCTGGTCACCGGCGGCGGGTCCCGGGGGTCCGGCGGCGCGCGGGG
>CADCTH010000562.1 GCA_902805495.1 uncultured Actinomycetospora sp. | reverse complement strand
GCCGGGAGTACGAGCAGCCGTACGACTCGCTGGTCTACGCCACCGGCAGCGTGCCGATGCGGCCGCGGGCCGACGGCTTCGACGCCCCCGGGGTCTACGGGGTGCAGGTGCTCGACGACGGCGTGGTCGCCCGCGCGCATCGCCTGGTGGTCGGGCGTCGCGCTGCTCGCCGGGGCCGTCGCCGGGGCCCTCGCGGCCGTCGGCAGCCTCGCCCTACCCGGCTGATCCGGACACTCCGGGAGGCACCCCGGGCTCCGCGCACCGGGGCGCCGCGTACGGTTCGGAGGCGTGTCGCCCACGCTCGCTGCCGCCACGACCTCCGTGCAGGCCCTCGGCCCCGAGTGGCTGGACCCGCAGTACATCATCCAGGCGCTGGGCCCGTGGGCCCTCGCGGGCGTCTGCCTGATCATCTTCGCGGAGTGCGGGCTGCTGGTCGGCTTCTTCCTCCCGGGCGACTCGCTGCTCTTCATCACCGGGCTCGCCGTGGTCACCGGCCTCATCGACACGCCGCTGTGGGTGGTGTGCGTACTGCTGGTGATCGCCGCGTTCGTGGGCAACGTCGTCGGCTACTACATCGGGCGCAAGGCCGGCCCGGCGATCTTCGACAAGCCGAACTCGAAGCTGTTCAAGCGCGAGAACGTCGACCGGACGCAGGCGTTCTTCGACAAGTACGGCAACCGCGCGATCGTGCTCGGCCGGTTCGTGCCGATCGTGCGCACGTTCATCACGGTCATGGCCGGTGTCGGGCGCATGGACGCGAAGCGGTTCTTCACGTTCTCCGCGATCGGCGGCGTGCTGTGGGCCGCCGGCGTGACGCTGCTGGGCGCCGGGCTCGGCCAGTTCGACGTCGTCAAGAACAACATCGAGGCCATGCTCATCCTGGTCGTGGCGCTGTCGGTGATCCCCATCGTCATCGAGGTCATCAAGGCCCGGCGCGAGAAGAAGCTCGGTGCGCAGGGCCTGGCCGAGGACGTCCTCGACGGCGCCACCGACGACGAGCCCACCCGCCAGATCCCGCGCCAGCAATGAGCTAGCCGAGGTGGTCGGGGTCCGCGTGCTCGCGGACCCACGCGTGCATGGCGATGCCGGCCGCGACGCCCGCGTTGATCGAGCGGGTCGAGCCGAACTGGGCGATCGCGAGCACGACGTCGGCGCCGGCGACGGCCTCCGGCGTCAGTCCGACGCCCTCCTGACCGAACAGCAACACACACCGCCGCGGCAGCGTCGCGGTCTCCAGCGCCCGCGCGCCGGGACCGTTGTCGACGGCGACCACCGCCAGCTCCTCGCCCCGCGCCCACACCAGCAGCGCGGCGACGTCGGGGTGGTGGCGCACGTGCTGGTAGCGGTCGGTGACCATCGCGCCCCGGCGGTTCCAGCGGCGCCGCCCCACGACGTGCACGGCGGCCGCGGCGAACGCGTTGGCGGTGCGCACGATCGTGCCGATGTTGGCGTCGTGGTGCAGGTTCTCGATCGCGACGTGGAACGGGTGGCGCCGCCGGTCGAGGTCGGCGACCACGGCCTCGCGCCGCCAGTACCGGTAGCGGTCGACGACGTTGCGCCGGTCGCCGCCGGCGAGGAGCGCGGGGTCGTAGCGCGGATCGTCGGGCCAGGCTCCTGGTCCGCCCGGCCAGGGCCCGACACCGACCGCCTCCGGGCCGGTGTGCCACTCGGTGGGACCCGGCTCCCGGTCGTCGGGGTCGGTCACAGCCCCAGGTCGGCGAGGCCCAGCAGCGAGCGGCACTCCAGGCCGCGGGCCTCGACGGCCTCGGTGGCCCCGGTGCCGCGGTCGACGACGGTCACGACGCCGACGACCTCGGCGCCCGCCTCCACCAGCGCGTCGGCGGCGGTGAGCACGCTGCCGCCCGTGGTCGAGGTGTCCTCGACGGCGAGCACCCGGCGCACGGCGTCGGCGGCGCCCTCGATGCGCCGATGCATGCCGTGGGTCTTTGCCCCGGACCGCACCACGCACGCGTCGACGGGCGCGCCCGGGGCGTGCATGACGGCCAGGGCCACCGGGTCGGCGCCCAGGGTGAGCCCGCCGGCGGCGTCGTAGGACCAGTCGGCGGTCAGCTCGCGCACGAGCCGGCCGATGAGGGGGCCCGCCTCGTGGTGCAGGGTCGCCCGGCGCAGGTCGACGTAGTAGTCGGCCTCGCGGCCCGAGGAGAGCGTGACGCGCCCGTGCACCACCGCGAGCTCGGCGACGAGGGCGGCGAGCCGGGCGCGGGCGTCGGCGTCGACCGTCGGCGCGGTCGTCCGCGCCGCGAGCTCGAGCGCGCCGCCAGGTTCCGCAGCAGCGCGCGCGGCACGAGCCGCGTGACGCCGACGATCGTCTTGTACAGCGCGCCCGGCACGGACACCGCCTTCCCCGCCTCGAGGTCCTCCATCCCCTCGGTGACCACCCGGTCGGCGTCCATCCACGCCCACGACGGGCCGGAGCGCTCCATCCAGATGCGCTGGTGGAACTCGGTGCGGGTGAAGCCCGGGCACAGCGCCATGACGCGCACGCCGGTGCCCGCGACGGTCAGCGCGAGGTTGCGCGACAGCGCCGTCACGTAGGCCTTGCCGGCGCCGTAGACCGAGCCGCGGCCGGGCAGGAACCCGGCGACGCTGGACACGTTGACGATGTCGCCCTCGCCGCGCGCGACCATGCCGGGCAGGGCCGCGGTGGTCAGCTCGAGCACGGTGGCCATGTTGACCTCGTAGTTGGCGCGCAGGTCGGCCGCGTCGGTGTCGACGAACTCGCCGGCGGTGGCGAAGCCGGCGCTGTTGACCAGCAGCGACACCGGCCCCGATGGTCCAGCTCCCCCATCGGCGTGCTCCCCTGATCTCTCCGTGTCCTGCGTCCCGTCCGCGAGCCGCTCGGCCACCCGCCGACGACCCGCCGCGTCCGCGAGGTCGGCGACGAGCACCTCGACCTGCTCGCCCTGGCGGCGCAGGCGCTCGGCCGTCGCCTCGAGGCGGTTGACGTCGCGGGCGACGAGGACCAGGTCGTGACCCGTCGCGGCGAGGTGGTCGGCGAAGGCAGCACCGATCCCGGAGCTGGCGCCGGTGACCAGCGCCGGGCCCGGTCGCGGGCCGCGGGGGGCGCGTCGCCCGCGCGGGGCCCCGTGACCGGCCGCGAACCGCGCGG
>CADCTH010000561.1 GCA_902805495.1 uncultured Actinomycetospora sp. | reverse complement strand
GCCGAGCGCGGCTTCTCGATGGCGCTCTCCCGCGTCGCCGACGCCGAGGCCGACCCGGACGCCGTGCTCGTCGTCGCGACCTGCGAGGACGAGACGCGCGGCGTGCTGCAGTTCGTGCCCTGGGGCGCCGACGGCCTGTCGCTCGACATCATGATCCGCGACCCCGCCGTGCCCGACAACGGCCTCAACGAGCTGCTCATCGCCGACCTGCTCGGCGCCTGCCGCGGGCTCGGCGTCGACCGGGTGTCGCTGAACTTCGCGGTGTTCCGCTCCGCGCTCGAACGGGGCGAGAGGATCGGCGCGGGCCCCGTCGCGCGGCTCTGGGCGCGGGTGCTGCGCACGGCGTCGCGGTGGTGGCAGATCGAGACGCTCTACCGCTTCAACGCCCGCTTCGGCCCGGTGTGGGTGCCGCGCTACCTGGTGTTCGACGCCGTGCGCGACCTGCCCCGCATCGCCGTCGCGGCGTTCGAGGCCGAGGGCTACGGCGGCCGCCCGCCGGCCCTGCTCCGGCTGCTGCGCCGGTAGCCCTTCCGCAGCGAACGGGTATCTCGCTGCTCCTACGCGCGCGAAGTCCCCGTTCGCACGAGCAGCGGGTCGAGGACCTGGTCGAGCACGGCCTCGAGGGGGCGGGGGGACCGCTCGGGCTGGCTGAGGATGATCCCGCCCTGGATCGACGCGACGATGCCCGTGGCCAGCAGGTCGCCGTCCGCGCTGGCGTCGACGTGGCCGGCGGCCTGCATGCGAGCGACACCCGCGGCGAGCATGTCCTTCCACGCCGACATCGACGTCGTGATCAGCGCCGACGTCTCGGGGTCGGCGGACGCCGCCTCGGTCGCGAGCGACCCGATGGGGCACGCCCACCGCCCCTGCCCGAGGTAGTAGGCGACGAGCCCGTCGCGCCAGCGGCGCCACGACTCCCAGCTGCCCAGGTCGTGGATCTCCGGCTCCTGGGCGGCGAGCAGCTGCTCGCCCTCCCACACCGCGACCTCCCGGACGAGCTCGGTCTTGCCCCCGGGGAAGTAGTGGAAGAGCTGGCTCTTGCTGGTCAGCGTGGCCGCCCGGACCGTGTCGAGGGTCGTCCCGCCGATCCCGGCCGCCAGGATCTGCTCGCCCGTCGCCTCGATGATCCGCTGACGGGTGCGCCGTCCCTTCTCGGTCGTCGCGGTGGTGGCCATGACCGCAGCCTAGCCGATTTCTGGACCCGCGGGTCCAGAGCGTGCTAGGAATGGACTGTGCAGTCCAACGATGACGTCCTGACCTCCCTCCCCTCCGACGACCGGCTCGCCGGGCGCACCGCGCTCGTCACCGGGGCCACCAGCGGGATCGGCGAGGCCGTCGCCCGTGTCCTCGCCGCCTCGGGCGCCGAGGTCGTGGTGTCCGGCCGCGACCAAGCCCGCGCCGAGCGGGTGGTCGCGGCGATCACCGCGCGCGGCGGCCGGGCGCACGCGCTCACCGCCGACCTCGCCGGGCCGTCCGACGGCGTCCGGACGTTCGCCGCGGAGGCGACCGCGCTGCTCGGTGGCCGCGTCGACGTCCTGGTCAACAACGCCGGCGTCTACCCCGTCGGGCCGACCGACGCGCTGGGCGACGCCGACCTCGACGCGGTGCTCGCCACCAACGTCCGCGCGCCCCACGTGCTCGTCGCCGCGCTCGCCCCGCCGATGGCGGCCCGCGGCGACGGCGCCGTGGTCAACGTCGGCTCGTGGATGGCGCGCGTCGGCATCCCGATGGGCGCGGCGTACACCGCGAGCAAGGCGGCGATCGAGCAGATGACCCGCACCTGGGCCGCGGAGTACGGCCCGCGCGGCGTCCGCGTCAACACCGTCGCCCCGGGCGCGACCGCGACGCCGGGCAACGCGGACTCCCAGGCCGTGCTCGAGGTCATGACCAAGGCGACCGTCGCCGGCCGCCCGGTCCGTCCGGTCGACGTCGCCTACGCGGTGCGCTTCGCGGTCTCCGACGAGGCGGCCTTCCTGCACGGCGGCACGATCGACGTCGATGGCGGCATCGCGTCCACCCGCGTCGCCTGAGGCTGCCATCGCGGCGAACGAACGGCGAGTTCGCTGCCACCGATGCAGCGAACTCGCAGTTCGTTCGTCCAGCGCGTGTGCGTCAGGGCTTGACGAGCACCTTGAGGGCCTCGCGGTCGTTCATCGCGCGGTAGCCGTCCGGGGTCTGGTCGAGGGGGATCGTCCGGTCGAACACCTTGCCCGGCTCGATCTTCCCGTCCATGACGTCGGGCAGGAGCTCGTGCATGTTCGCCTGCGTCGGGGCGATGCCGCCGGCGATCGTCACGTTCTTCATGAACTTCTGCCCCAGGTTGGGCAGTTCACCGTTCTGCGGGACGCCGACGATGCCGACGTGGCCGCCCGGCTTGGTCAGGTTGATCGCCGAGGTCAGCGACTGCTCGTAGCCCACGGCCTCGATGGCGGAGTGGACGCCGTCGGCGCCGAGGACGTCGAGCACCTGCTGCTCGCCCTCCTCGCCGCGCTCGGCGACCACGTCGGTGGCGCCGAACTCGCGGCCGAGATCGGTGCGGTCCTTGTGGCGGCCCATGAGAACGATGCGCTCGGCGCCGAGGCGCTTGGCGGCCAGCACCGCGAGCAGGCCCACGGCGCCGTCGCCGATCACCGCGACGTCCTTGCCCGGCCCGACCTGCGCCGACACCGCGGCGTGGTAGCCCGTGCCGAAGACGTCGGAGAGCGTCAGCAGG
>CADCTH010000560.1 GCA_902805495.1 uncultured Actinomycetospora sp. | reverse complement strand
GTCGAGCGGCGAGGTCTCGGACGCGGCCGGGACGGGCGCGGCGGGCCGGGGCGCCGGCGCCGGCCGGCGGGTGCCACGACCGACGCGGGGCAGCGGCCCCGAGGGGTGCGCGGCGTCGGGCCCTTGCAGGGGGAGAAGGGCGCCGAGATCGGTGCGCGTGCTGGTGCTCGGCGAGGGCGGCGTCGTCGTTCGGGCGCCGTCCGCACGGTGTCGGGCCATGCGTCGTCTCCGTCGCGCCGCCGGGGGTCGACCTGGCCGAGGGGGAGCGAACCAGGTGCCGCGCGACCGGTGGGGAGTCCGGTGCCCGGCTTCTCGGCCTGTCCCGCGGATGCTCGGGGGCCGCGCCCGCCGGACAGGCCTGGGCGGAACGGGCGCGGGTCCGGCCAACTGCCACGAGTGCCCGGACAGCGATGACGGTAGGCCCCGGGGGAAGACCGCCCGGGGCGGCCGTCACCCGGCCGTGCGATGATCAGGATCCGGCGTCCACCCAGCTCACGGGGCTGTCGGAGGGTGACGACCCGGCGACGGTCTGATCTCGGAACCATCACGGAGTGATCGGCGTCACATCGAAGTACGGCTGATTGGCGGAGGAGCTCCGTCGCGCTCCGCGCAGGACATGCGGGGCCCCTGGGCCGGGTGGGTCTCACGTAGCCTCGTGGGTCGACAATCCGGGCACGGACGCGTTGCATCGGTGCCGTCCCCGACCGACGCGGCGCGGGCGTGGGTGCGCCCAGGCCCGGCCGCGGCCGCACCCCCCCAGCACGGCGTCCCGGGCCCTCCGGGGCGCGGAGAGGCGTCGATGAGCGACCGGGTTCCCCCCCATCCCGATCCCCATCAGGACCCCCACCCCGATCGCCCCGGCTCCACCGGGGAGCACGTCCTGCAGGACGCGCTGGGCACCAGCAACCGGGCCGGGCGCTTCTACGACGACCAGGTCTGCGACCGCCTCGTGCCCTCCATGCAGGAGTTCGTGGCGCGCATGTCGATGGCCTTCGTCGCCACGTCAGACGCCCACGGCGAGTGCGACTCGACGCTGCGGGCCGGGCCGGCCGGCTTCCTGCGGGTGCTCGACGACCGTCACGTGGCCTGGCCGGAGTACCGCGGCAACGGCGTGATGGCGAGCCTGGGCAACATCAGCGAGAACCCGCACGTCGGGCTGCTGATGGTCGACTTCACCGACGAGCTCATCGGCCTGCACGTCAACGGTGCCGCCCGGGTGGTCGAGGACGCGGAGCTGCGCGCCGAGCACCCCGACCTGCCGCGGGAGACCTTGCCGGGGCGCCGCGCCGACCTGTGGGTGGAGGTCACCGTCGAGGAGGCCTACGTCCACTGCCGCAAGCACATCCCCCGGCTGGTGCCGGTCGACCGCCGGCGCTCGTGGGGCACCGACGACGCGCGCCGCAAGGGCGGCGACCACTTCGGCGTCGCCGCGGCCCGTCGGGCGGTCGCCGCGGGTGCGGCGGCCGTGGACGGCCACCCGGACGTCGAGCCGGACCCCCGGACGGCGCAGCGGGCCGGGGCAGGGGCATCCTCCGCGGAGTGATCCCCGATCGACACGCGTGGAGCAGGCCCGAGCTCGAGACGGTCGCCCCCGGCGTCCACCGCCTGCCCCTGCCGCTGCCGAGCGACGCGCTGCGGGCGGTCAACGTCTACCTGCTCGCCGCCGCCGAGGGCGGTGCGGGCCGTGACGGCGAGCTGACCCTGGTGGACGGTGGCTGGGCGATCGAGGCGTCCCGCGACGTCCTGTCCCGGCTGCTCGGCGAGCTGGGTGTCGAGACCGCGGAGGTGCGGCGCTTCCTCGTCACGCACGTGCACCGCGACCACTACAGCCAGGCCGTCGCGCTGCGCCGCGAGCACGGCGCCCGGGTGTCGCTCGGGGCGGGGGAGCGCGACTCCCTGAAGCGCATCCAGGGCCCCGACCGCGGGTTCAGCGCCCAGGTCGATGCGCTCGACCGGGCGGGCGCGCACACGCTGGCCGCCGAGGTGCGGTCGTGGCTGGCGACCGCCGAGGCGCCGCCGACCGAGGACTTCGCCGACCCCGACGACTGGCTGGTCGACGGCCAGCACCTGGCGGCGGGCGGGCGCTCGCTGGTGGTGCGCGAGACGCCGGGCCACACGCGCGGGCACGTCGTCTTCGTCGACGAGACCGCCGCCGACCGCACGATGCTGTTCGCGGGCGACCACGTGCTGCCCCACATCACGCCCTCGATCGGCTTCGAGCCCGCGGCGCAGCCGGGGGCGCTGACCCGCTACCTGTCCTCGCTCGCCGCGCTCCGCACCGAGCCAGACCGCCTGCTCTTGCCCGCCCACGGACCGGTCGCGCCGAGCGTCCACGCCCGCGTCGACGAGCTCGTCGCCCACCACGACCGGCGTCTCGACGAGATCGCCGCCGCCGTCGCGACGGGGCTGCCGACGGCGGCGGAGGTCGCGGGCGCGATCCGGTGGACGCGCCGCGAGCACCGTCTCGACGAGCTGGAGACGTTCAACCGGATGCTGGCGGTGCTCGAGACCGACGCCCACCTCGAGGTCCTCGCCGCCCAGGGCCGGGTGGCGCGGGTCGCCGAGCCCGGCGACGGGAGCGACGCGGTCGTGCGGCACACCGCGGCCTGACCCGACACGCCCGGCCCGGCGGCGCCGCGACGAGACCGCGGCTACCGTGGATGGTCGTCCCGGCGTGCCGCGCCGGACCGTCCCGCTGGAGAAGGCCCGCGTGACCGCCTCGTCCACGTCCGCCGCCGACACCGCGCGCGGCGAGCCCCCCGACAGCACGGCCGACACCGCCGACCCGGTGGCCGTCGAGCAGCCCTACGTCACGATGCTCTACGGCAAGCTCGACGACCGCCGCGCCGAGACCGCCGCGCTGCTCGCCCGGGTGCTGCGCGACGAGACCACCGGGACGCCGCAGGCGGTCTCCGAGCGCGACGCGGCCGCGCAGATGTACTCCGAGCAGCTCGCCACGCTCTCCGCGGTGGAGAACGGGCTGTGCTTCGGGCGCCTGGACCTCGACCCCGACCGGCCGCCGCCCCCGCCCGCCGACGACCGCCGCGGCGCGGGCGACGAGGTCGAGGGGCTCGAGCAGGACGTCCTCTACGTCGGGCGCCTCGGGCTGCTCGACGAGGACCACGACTACGAGCCGCTGCTGGTCGACTGGCGCGCCCCGGCCGCGCGGCCCTACTACACAGCCACCGCGGCGTCGCCCGACGGCGTGCGTCGCCGCCGGCACATCCGCTCGCGCAGCCGGCGGGTCACCGCGGTCGACGACGAGGTGCTCGACCTCTCCGAGGCCGCCCGCCTCGGCGCCGCCACCCAGCGCACGGGCCTGACCGGCGAGGCCGTGCTGCTCGCGGCGCTCTCGGCCGGGCGCACCGGGCGGATGGGCGACATCGTCGCCACCATCCAGGGCGAGCAGGACCGGGTGATCCGCTCCAGCGCCAACGGCGTCGTGGTCGTCGAGGGCGGCCCCGGGACGGGCAAGACCGCCGTCGCGCTGCACCGCGCGGCCTACCTGCTCTACACCCACCGCCGCCAGCTCGCGAAGCGCGGCGTGCTCGTCGTCGGCCCCAACCCGACGTTCCTGCGCTACATCGAGCAGGTCCTGCCCTCGCTCGGCGAGACCAGCGTGCTGCTCTCCACCGTCGGCGAGCTCTACCCCGGCCTGTCCGCGCGGCGGGCCGAGCCGGCCGAGGCGGCCGCGCTCAAGGGCGACGCGGAGATGACGCGCGTCCTGTCCGCCGCGGTGCGCGACCGCCAGGAGCTGCCCCGGCGCCCGATCGAGCTGGTCGTCGACGGCGAGCCGGTGGTCCTCGACCGCGACCTCGTCGCCCAGGCCCGCACCCGTGCGCGGCGTACCCGCCGCCCCCACAACGACGCCAAGCGCACCTTCGTGCGCGAGGTGGTCGACCAGCTCGCCCGCCGGGAGGTCGACCGGGTGGGCCGCGACGCGTTGGACCCGGACGGCCGCTCGAGCCTCCTCGACCGCGGCGACCTCGCCGACGTCCGCGCCGGGCTGCGCGCCGACCCCGACCTGCGGGCGGTGCTCGACGACCTGTGGCCGACGCTGACGCCCCCGCAGCTGCTCGCCGACCTGTGGACCACCCCGCACCGCCTGCGGGCCGCGACGCGCGGCTGGTCCGACGCCGACCGCCGCCTGCTCGCGCGCGACGCCCCGCCCGCCTCGCTCGCCGACGGCGGCTGGTGGAGCCCCGCGGACGCGGTGCTGCTCGACGAGGTCGCCGAGCTCCTCGGCGAGGACGACACCGCGGCCCGCGAGGCCGAGGAGCGCAAGCGCGAGGCGGACGAGGCCTACGCCGCGGGCGTGCTGGAGATCCTCGCGATGGAGGAGGACTGGGACCCCGAGCTGCTGCGTCCCACCGACGTCATCGACGCGAGCGTGCTGGCCGACCGCACCCGCGAGGTCAGCCATGCCTCCGCCGCCGAGCGCGCCGCCGACGACCGCACCTGGACCTTCGGGCACGTCATCGTCGACGAGGCGCAGGAGCTCTCGCCGATGGCGTGGCGGGTGCTGATGCGTCGCTGCCCCAGCCGCTCGATGACGCTGGTCGGCGACGTCGCCCAGACCGGGGCCCGGGCCGGGGCCTCGTCGTGGGGTCAGGTGCTCTCGCCCTACGTGGCGTCGCGCTGGCGCCGCGAGGTGCTGACCGTCAACTACCGCACGCCCGCCGAGATCGAGGCGGTCGCCGCCGACGTGCTCGCCGCGATCGACCCCACGGCGGCGACGCCGACGTCGGTCCGCGAGTCCGGGGTGGCGCCCCGGGCCGTCGCCGCCGACGAGGACGGGCTGGCCGCGGCGGCGGCGTCCTGCGCGCGGGAGGCCCGCGAGGCCGTCCTCGACGCCGAGGGCGCGGGTCGGGTCGCGGTGCTCGCGCCGGGCGACCGGGTGCCGTCGATCGCCGACGCCCTGGGGGTGGCGGCGGGGCCGGGCGGTGACGCTGCCGTCGACGCTGCCGTGGACCTCGAGTCCGAGGTCGTGGTGTGCGAGGTGGCCGAGGCCAAGGGCCTGGAGTTCGACGCCGTGGTGCTCGTCGACCCCGACGGTGTCGTCGACGGCTCGCCCCGCGGCCTCAACGACCTCTACGTGGCCCTGACCCGCGCCACGCGCTCGCTCGTCGTGGTCCACCCCGGCGCGCTCCCGGCGGTCCTCGGGCGCCTCGATCACGCCGGATCCGGTGTGTCGTCCGATGTGTCCTGACCCCGATCGGGTAACGCCCGCGCAGTGCGGGCCGAACCACCGGGGGCAGGCCGGGCGCGGTCGCCGGTCGATGGCGTCGTCCGGACGGCGGATCCCTCCGGGGCAACCCGCCGTTCGGGCGACGCACCGCCCGGGACGTCACGCAGACGAGGGACCCGGTCGTACGGGATGATCGGGCACCGAGCCGCGCACCGGGAGGAGGGCCGGCGATGAGCACGGACACCGGCCCACCGGCCACGGTCGGCGGCCGCTACACCCTCGGCGACCTCATCGGACGCGGCGGTGCCGCCGACGTGTTCCGGGCGCGCGACGAACTGCTGGGCCGCGACGTCGCCATCAAGATGTTCAACGCGGCCGGCTCGGCCACCGCCGACGGCGCCTCGCCCGGCGACCCCGCCGACCCGGCGGAGAAGATCGGCGACATCGAGGAGGGCCAGGAGGCCCGCCACCGCCGCGAGGTGCTCACCCTCGCCGGCCTCTCGCACCCCGGTCTCGTCACCGTCTACGACGTCGGCGACGAGGACGGCCGCGCCTACTTCGTCATGCAGCTCATCGAGGGCGACACGCTGGCCCAGCGCGTGCGCGCGGGCCCGCTGCCCGTCGTCGACGTCGTCGCGCTGGGCGCCGCCCTGGCCGACGCGCTGGCCTACGTGCACCGCCGCGGCGTCGTGCACCGCGACGTCAAGCCCGGCAACGTGCTGCTCGACGCGGAGGGCCGCGCGCACCTCTCGGACTTCGGCATCGCCGCCGTCCACGACGCCGCGCCGGTGACGGCCGCCGGCATGGTCATCGGCACCGCGTCGTACCTCAGCCCCGAGCAGGTGCGCGGCGAGCCCATCGACGGCGCCGTCGACATCTACGCGCTGGGTCTCGTGCTCATCGAGTGCCTCACCGGCCGTCGTGAGTACCCCGGCAACGCCCTCGAGGCCGCGGTCGCCCGGCTGCACCGCCGCCCCGGCGTGCCGCCCGGCCTGCCGCCGGGCCTCGAGGCGCTGCTCACGGCGATGACCGCCGACGACGCCGCCGACCGCCCCACCGCCGAGGAGGTCGTCGCCGCCCTGCGGGGCGTGTCCCGCGAGGTCGGCATGGAGGCCGAGACCGTCCTGTCGCCGGTGCTCATGAGCGCGCCGACGGGGGTGCTCGCGGGCTCCGGGCCGATGGCCGTCGGGCCCGCCACACAGGCCCGTGCCCCCGAGCTCGAGCCCACCGGGGCCTCGCTGCTCGCCCAGCCACCCGTGCGGCGCCGTCGCCTCGCCGCCGTCGTGGCCGCCGTCGCGGCGGTGCTGCTCGTCGCCGGCTCCGCGGTGGCGTACGCGGTGCTCTCCCAGGACACGGCGCTCCCGCCCCCGCCGGTGGCCACCCTCGCGCCGCCCCCGCCGCCGCTGCCGATCGCGCCGCAGGTCACCACCACCGACGAGACCGAGGCGGCGACCGCCCCGCGCACCCGGCGCAGCACCACGGTGCGCCGCACGACCACCACGACGACGACCACGACGACCACGACGACCACGCGGGCGCCCGTGGCGCCGGTGGTGCCGGTGGTCCCGCCGAGCTCGGCCGAGGTGCCCGAGGAGGACGACAGCGAGACCGTCGAGCCCGGCACCCCGCAGCAGCGCGGCGGGGTGCAGCAGCGCGGCGGGGGGCAGCAGCGCGGCGGGGTGCAGTAGCCGCCGGCCCGCTCAGCCACCCGCGGGCAGCGGGGTGAGCGCGTCGGCCACCGAGAGCACCGGCCCGGCCGGCAG
>CADCTH010000559.1 GCA_902805495.1 uncultured Actinomycetospora sp. | reverse complement strand
TGTGGTCTCGGGACGGAGGGCGATGGACGGGTGGGATCGGGGGCGTTCCCCCTGGTCACGGCGTCGTGCCGCGACGCGCGCGCCGGTGCCGGCGGCTCCGGAGAGCCCGTGGGCGGCGCTGGACCGGCGTCGTGACCGCGGCCCCCGCCGCTTCCCGCGCCTCGTCGTCGCGGTGGTCGCCGCGGCGGTCCTGCTCGTCGGGCTGGCCGTGGGCGGCGGCACACCGCTGATCTCCCACGGCGGACTGGTGGCGATCGCCGAGGACGACACCGACGACTCCGGGTCCGACTCCGGCGACTCCGGGTCCGACGACTCCGGGGACGGCCAGGAGGACGGCGACGGTCAGGACGACCAGCAGGACCAGCAGGACGGCGGCGAGGACGAGTTCCCCGGCCGCGACGAGATCGGCCGCGCGGGCGCCGACGAGTACGTCGACATCACGGACGTCGACCGCATCGGCAGCCGCGGCGAGGGCGGCGACTTCTCCGGGGGCAGCTACAGCGTCCGGTGCGCTCTGAGCGACCACAAGAACTCCGACAACCCGATCATCGCGCCCGGCGTGCGCAACGGCGCCCAGCACACCCACGACTACGCCGGCAACGAGAGCACGAACTTCGCCTCGGAGGAGGAGACGCTCGAGGAGTCGTCCACCACCTGCACGAACGGCGACCGCTCCCCCGTCTTCTGGCCGGTCCTGCGCGACCTGCGCGGCGTCGGCCCCGACGTGGGCGTGGACGGGGGCAGCCTCGACGGCAACGTCGGCTCCTTCGTCGAGCCGGACACGATCGACATCACGTTCCACGGGCACGGCAGCCGGCGGACGCAGGCGATGCCGCTGAACATGGTGCTCGTCACGGGGTCGGCGAAGGCCGGCACCAACGACGGCGAGGGTGCCAACGCGAAGTACAGCTGCTCCGGCTCGGGCCGCCTCACCGACCTCTACCCGATCTGTCCCGAGGGCTCGTCGCTGATGCGGGTGTTCGACTTCCCGAGCTGCTGGAACGGGGAGGACCTCGACTCCGAGGACCACACCACCCACATCGTCTACCCCGACGAGGACGGCGAGTGCGCGGACGACCTCATCCCGGTGCCCGCGCTGCGGATCACCGTGGGCTACGAGGACCCGCCTCCGGGCCGGCTGTTCGCCATCGACAGCTTCCCCGAGCAGCAGCACGACCCGATCACCGACCACACGCTGCTGGAGTACCTGTCGTCGGAGCGGCGGGCGCAGGAGGGCGCGGAGTGCATCAACGCCGCGCGCCGCTGCGTTCAGGGCGCCGGCGACGACGCGGCCGCGGCGGGGTCGACCGACGACGCCGACCGGGTCCCGCGGTCCCAGAGCTTCGCCCACGTCCTCGCCACGCACGGCAAGCACGGCGCCAAACACGGCGCGAAGCACGACGCCGGGCAGGCGGCGGCGAACGACGACACTTCCACAGCCCCGGCGTCCTGCGCCGGCACGCCGCCCGCGCTGCTCACGGCCCCGGGCTGGGCACCGCCGCCCGCGCGACGCGAGCACGCGCCGGCGAGCGGCGCACCCGGCCTGGTCTGCTGCTGCTGACCGGGCGGGTCGTCAGCCGTCGGTGCCGGTGCGGGGCGGGTCGGCGTCGACGGTCCGCGGCGGCTCGTGGTCGGGCGAGTCCTGCTGCGCCTGGCGCGGCCGCTCGGTGGAGCCCCGGACGTAGGGGCTGCGGCCCTCGAGCACCTCGGCGGCCTCGATGATCCGGGCCTCGGGCACGGCGCCGAGCTCGGTGCTGCCCCCGCGGTAGCGGTTCTTCTTCTCGGCCTTCTTCGCCGGGCGGTCGTTGGCGATGAGCACCGCGACCCACGGCAGCGGCACCGAGAGCACGATGAACGCCACCGCGACCAGCGGCCACTGGAACCCGATGCCGAACACGCCGGCGAGCAGGAGGCACGGGATGCGGCACGCCATGATCAGCGAGTAGCGCTTCTTCCGGGCCGCGAACTCCTCGTCGTACGAGACCTGGGCCTCGGTGATCAGGATGGGCCCGTCGTCGTCGTGACGTCGGTTCACGCTCGTCGCCTCCTCGGCACCCGCCGTTCCGACCACGGATGCCCTCGACCCCCAGACTCAACCCTGGACGCCCGCAGCGCCACCGGAGAGATCAGGAGCTCGCGGCCTGCTTCGCCGCCTTCTTCTGGGCCTGCTTGAACTCGCGCACCTCGCCGAGGGTCACCGGGTCGACGACGTCGGCGATCGAGCGCCGCGAGCCGTCCTTGCCGTAGGCGCCCGCGGCCTCGCGCCAGCCCTCGGGTCGCACGCCGCACTGCTTGCCCAGCAGCGCCAGGAAGATCTGCGCCTTCTGCTTGCCGAAGCCGGGCAGGGACTGCAGGTTCGCCAGCACCTCGCGCCCGCTGGACGCGTCGACCCACAGGCGCTCGGCCTCGCCACCCCAGTCCGCGACGAGCAGCCGGCACATCGCCTGCACCCGCTCCGCCATCGAGCGCGGGTAGCGGTGCAGGGCGGGCGGCCCGGTGAACGCGGCCACGAGCGCCTCGGTGTCGTACTCCGCGAGCGTCGCGGCGGTCAGCGGTCCGACGCGCTCGGCGAGCAGCGCGAGCGCGGCGAACGCCCGCTCCATCGGGAACTGCTGGTCGAGCAGCATGCCGATGAGCAGCGCCAGCGGGTTGTCGCTCAGCACCGCGTCGGCGTCGGCGTCCTGCGCCAGGGTCAGGTCGGGCACGCGGTCAGCCTGACAGATCGCGCGTGAGCACGGCGAACCTGAAGTCGTCGCCCCGGGGCTCGCCGACGCCCTCATCGCCGTAGGGGAACGGCCGGGTCTCGCCGGTGCGGGTGTAGCCGCGGCGCTCGTACCAGGCGATGAGCTCGGGGCGCCGGTCGATCACGCACATCTCCATGGTCCGCGCGCCCCGGTCGCGGGCGTGGTCCTCCGCGGCGCGCAGCAGCGCGGTCCCCACCCCGCCCTGCTGCACCCCGGGCCGCACGGCGAACAGGCCGAACGAGGCGGTGTCGCCGCCGGCGGGGAGCGTCACCGCCGCGCAGCCGAGCAGGTCGCCCGCGACGAGGATCGTTATCGACGGGTCGGCGACGTCCGCGGCGAGCAGGGCCCGCGTGGTGCGCGGACCGTCGATGAGGTCGGCCTCCGAGGTCCAGCCCTCCCGGCCGGACGGCCCGCGGTACGCGGAGTGGACGAGGGCGAGCAGGGAGTCCACGTCGGCGGCCTCGGCGACGCGGATCGTCAGCGGAGCGGTCATCGCGCCCGAGTCTGCCCGGTCACCGGCTCGTGTCGCTCGCTGACCGAGGGAGACGAGCTGGTGACCGCTGCGGCGACCCGGTCGGTCGCGGTCCGCGGGACGACGGGCACACCGCGGGCCCAGAGATCGATGCCGCGACGACGGATCGCGGCCGCCACGTGCACGGTGACCGCGGGGTGGCGCAGCAGCGCGCGCAGGACGTGGCGCGGGGTGGCCGGGCGGCGCCGGCCGCGCAGGGTCGCGACGAACGCCGTCGCGCCCTCGCGGCGCAGCACGACCGTGGCGGCGAGGGTCTCGCCGGGCTCGGGCACGCGCATGCGGTACTCGCCGTCGACGGCGAAGAACGGCGAGACGTAGAACGCCTTGTCCACCCGCGCCCGGCCCTCGCCGTCGACCTCGAGCAGGTAGTGGTGCCGCCCCCCGTAGGTGTTGTGGACCTCGGCGACGACCGCGACCAGCGCGCCGGCCGCGTCCCGGCACCAGTAGAGCGTCAGTGGGTTGAACACGTGCCCGAGCACGCGGGCGTGGGCGAGCATCAGCACCCGGTGGGGCCGCGCGATCCCCCGAGCAGCGAGGAACGCGTCGAGGTTCTCGCGCAGCGAGCGCGCGGGGTCGCCGAGGTGGTCCGCGGCGCGGAAGCGGGCGAACGGTCGCAGCGGGACGGGCAGGCGGGGCAGGTCGTCGAGGTCGACGAGCCACAGGTAGAGCCGGTGGGTGAAGGCGTGGTCGATGCGTTCGAGGCGGCGGTGGCCGACCTCGGCGTCGTACAGCCAGGCCGTCACCAGGTCACGCCCAGCGCGGCCGCGGCCCGGACCCCCGAGGCGCAGCCGTCCTCGTGGAAGCCCCAACCGTGGTACGCGCCGGCGAACGCGAGCCGGTCGTCGCCGAGCCCCGGCAGCCGCTGCTGCGCCGCGACCGACTCCGGCGTGTACTCGGGGTGCTCGTAGTCCATGCGCGCGATGACCGTCGCGGGGTCCACGCGGTCGGTGGCGTTCAGCGTCACGACGTAGGTCTCGGGGCTCCCGCCAGAAGGATCTCGGGCGAGCCGCATCAGCCGCGTCATGTCGTAGCTGACCAGCACCCGGGACTCCCCCGGCACGCGCAGCAGGTTCCACGACGCCCGCGCGCCCGCCGCGCGGGGCAGCACCGAGGTGTCGGTGTGCAGCCAGGTCTCGTTCCGGGAGTAGCGGAACGCGCCGAGCACGTCGGCCTGCTCGGGGGTCGGCGCGGCGAGCAGGCGCAGCGCCTCGGGGGCGTGGGTGGCGACGACGGCCCGGTCGAAGCGGCGCTCGACGTCGGCGTCGTCGCGGACGAGGACCTCGTCACCCGCGCGCACCACCGCCCGCACCGGCGTCGACACCTCGACCGCGGTCAGGCCCTTGGCCGCGCGCTCGACGTAGGTGCGCGAGCCCCCGACGACCGTGCGCCAGCGGTGCGACCCGCCGACGGCGAGCAGCCCGTGATTGGCCAGGAACGTGAACAGGTAGCGCGCCGGGTAGCGCCGCGAGAGCTCCGGGCCCGACGACCAGACGGCCGAGACCACAGGCACGGCGAAGGTGTCGACGAAGAACCGCGAGTACCCGCCGGCGTCGAGGAACGCGCCGAAGGTGACGTCGTCGCCCAGCTCCGAGGTCCCGTCGACCACGGCGCGCGCCGCGCGGTGGAAGCGCAGCACCTCACCGAGCATCCGCAGGTAGCGCGGGTTCGCGAGGTTGCGCGGCTGGGCGAACAGTCCCCGCGCCCCCCGCGCGCCGGCGTACTCCAGCCCCGAGGCCTCGTCGCGGACGCTCATGCTCATCTCGGAGTCCTGCGTCGCGACGCCGAGCTCGGCGAACAGCCGCAGCAGGTGGGGGTAGGTCACGTCGTTGTGGACGATGAAGCCGGAGTCCACGGCGACCGTGTCGAGCTCGTGGGTGTGGGCGTGCCCGCCGAGCCGGTCGTCGGCCTCGAACAGCGTCACGTCGTAGCGGCGCTGCAGCAGGTACGCCGCCGTCAGCCCCGAGACCCCCGCACCGACGACCGCGACCCGCTCCCGCACGCCCCGACTCCTGCCCGGACCGCTAGAGGTCCTCCAGGGGGACCGCCAATCCGTCGGGGTCCCCAGCTGCCATGGCTTTCGCGACGGCCTCGGGGAACGGTTCGAGGCCGAGCGCCCCGAGGGCGAAGCGTGTGACCAGGTCGTGCCACGCGGGGGCCCGGCGCAGCATGGTGTGGCCGTCGCCGAGCACCTCGAACCGCGCGACGCGGTCGGAGATCGACGCCACCCGGCCCGCGAACCACCGCGACGCCTGCGGGCTGGTCATCCGCTCGCGGTCGCCGTGCGCGACGAGCACGGTCTGGTCGGCGAGGTGGGCCCACGGCTCGCCCCGCTCCAGCCAGGGAGCCAACGCGGCCACGCCCGCGACGCCGTCGTCGGCGCCGATGCGCAGGGCGGCCCGTCCGCCCATCGAGTGCCCGACGAGCACGACGGGGACGTCCCCGTGCCGCCGGCGCAGATCCGCCAGGGCCCAGCGCGCGTCCTGCACCGGGTCGAGGTCGGGCGCGTTCCAGCCGCGGTGGCGGTAGCGCAGCAGGGCGGCGTCGAGCCCGCGACGCGCGCCGGCCGCGGCCACCGCCCGCGCGAACGGCACCATGCGCAGGTACGGCAGGCGCAGGCCGTCCGCGGCCTCGTACCCCTCGGGGCGCCCGCCGTGCAGCACGAGCACCGCGCCGGTCACCGGACGCCCGGCGGCGGGACGGACGCGGTCGAGTCGCGGCAGGCTCACGGCGCCATCCTGCGGGCGCCGGGCCTCCTCGGCGCGCGAGAGCCGGGACGCCGTCGCGCCCGTCGAACCGCTCGCCCCCTCCCGGCGAACGCCGTCGCGCCACCCCGCCCGCCGGAAGGACGAGACTGATGAAGGCCGGAGACACCGCCCCCGACTTCGAGCTCGCCGACGACACCGGGACCCCCCGGTCGCTGTCGGCCCTGCTCGCCGAGGGCCCGGTGGTGCTGTTCTTCTACCCCCTCGCCTCGTCGGGCGGCTGCACCCAGGAGAGCTGCCACTTCCGCGACCTCGCGGGTGAGTTCGCCGCGGTCGGGGCCCAGCGCGTCGGCATCAGCGCGGACTCGGTGGAGAAGCAGCACACGTTCTCCTCGGCGCACGGGTTCGACTACCCGCTGCTCTCCGACCCGGACGGCGCCGTGGCCAAGCAGTTCGGCGCCAAGCGGTCGTGGCTGCCGGCACTGCCGGTCAAGCGCAAGACGTTCGTCATCGACACCGACCGCACGGTGCTCGGCGTCATCGGCAGCGAGATGAAGTTCGACCTGCACGCCGACGACGCGCTCGCCCTGCTGCGCTCCCGCCAGGGCGCCTGACCCCCCGTCCGGCCCGCGGCGGATCACGTGGCGCGGGCCGGGCGGCTGTCCGGGGGCAGTGGCAGGAACCCCGAGGTGCGGCGCACGTACTCGTCGTACCCCGGGCGCCCCGACATCGCGCGCTCCGTGAGCTCCTTGCCCGTCACCGACACCAGCAGGTACGTCATCAGCAGCGGCGCGACGACGCCGGGCAGGGCCAGCGGGTGGCCCGCGGACACGACGAGGACGCCCCACCAGACGCAGGCGTCGCCGAAGTAGTTCGGGTGCCGCGTGTACCGCCAGAGCCCCGCGTCGAGGACCGTGCCCCTGTTCGCCGGGTCCGCCTTGAACGCGGCGAGCTGCGCGTCGCCGACGGTCTCGAACGCGAACCCCACGAACCACACCACCGCGCCGGCGACGACGAGCGGCAGCACCGTCGCGTCCCGCACCATCGCCGCGAGCACCGGCAGCGACACGACGAGCATGACGCCCGCCTGCGGCAGGTAGACCTTGCGGATCACGTACGCCGTCACCGCGCCCGGCGGGTGGTCGTCGCCGAGCATCTCGGCGTAGCGCGGGTCCTCCCCCTTCCCGTGGTTGCGCCGGCCGATGTGGAGGGCCAGGCGCAGGCCCCACACCGCGACGAGGGCGAGCACGGTCGTGCGGACGACGGTGTCGCCGACGCCGAGCACGCCCGTGACCACGAACGCCACCGCCGCGACCGCGACGAAGCCCAGGCCCCAGGCCACGTCGACGACGCTGTGCTGCCCGGCGGCCCGGGCCACGGCGAGGGTGACGGCGAAGACCACCACGACCGTGACGACCGCGCCGACGACCAGGAGGCCGAGGGTGGCGAGGTCGAACGCCGGGGTCACGGGGCGGGGGTGGACACCGCGGTGGTCGCGCGCGACGGCACCGACCAGGTGTCCCGCGTGACGGGCATGCCGCTGCGGCCGCGGTCGGTGGGGCGGGCGAGCAGGATCTGGTCGACGCCCATGCGGTTCTCCTCGAACGCCAGCGCGGCGCCGGCGAGGTAGAGCCGCCACATCCGCGCGCCGCGCTCGCCGACCAGCCCGACGGCCTCGTCGAAGCGCTCCTCCAGGGCGGCGAGCCAGGCGCGGATGGTCGGGACGTAGTGCTCGCGCATCACGTGCACGTCGCGGACCTCGAGGCCCGTGCGCGCCAGGTGGGTCAGCGTGTCGCCGACCGGGCGCATGACCATGTCCGGGGTCACGTAGGTCTCGATGAACGCCCCGCCGCCGGGCGCGTTCACCCCGCGCGACATCTGCTGGACGAGCGCCCGCCCACCGGGGCGCAGGGCGCCGTGCAGGGTCGCGGCGAACACCGGGTAGTGCTCCTCGCCGACGTGCTCGCCCATCTCGATGGCGCTGACGGCGTCGAACGGGCCGTCGGGGGCGGTGATGCGCTCGGCGACGTCGCGGTAGTCGAGCAGGTCGACCTGGACCTGCCCGGCGAGGCCCTCGGCGCGGATGCGGGCGTTGACGTGGTCGCGCTGTTCGCGGGAGATCGTCACCGCGCGCACCCGGGCGCCGTGCTCGCGGGCGGCGTGGACGGCGAGGGAGCCCCAGCCGCACCCGACTTCGAGCAGGCGCCGGCCCGGCGCGAGATCGAGCTTCCGGCAGATCAGCTCGAGCTTGTCGTGCTGGGCCTGGGCGAGCGTGCTCTGCTCCGAGGTCCAGTAGCCCGACGAGTAGGCCATCGAGTCGTCGAGCAGCAGCGCGTAGAACGCGTTGCCGGCGTCGTAGTGGTGCGCGATGACGTCGCGGTCGCGGCGACGGCTGTGCCGGCGGCCCCGGACCTTGATCGCCTCCGGGGGCGCCGCCGGACGCGGCCCGACCAGGCCGAGGCGCAGGGCCTGCG
>CADCTH010000558.1 GCA_902805495.1 uncultured Actinomycetospora sp. | reverse complement strand
GGGCGGCGCAGGACCCGGCGCACCGCGAGCGCGTAGAGCGCCAGGGCCGGCGAGCGCCGGACGTCGTCGGCGCCGGGCGGCCGCCGGCCGGTCTTGTAGTCGACGACGACGATCTCGCCGTCGCGCTCGTCGAGGCGGTCGGCGCGGCCCTCGGCGACGATCGTGCCGACGGGCGCGCTGAGCCAGCGCTCGCGTCCCACCGCGTCGCCCTGGGGCTCCGGGGCGTCGGGGACGGCGTGGCGCTCGACGTAGTCGGACACCCAGCCCCGGGCGCGCTCGCGGTACACCGCGGCCTGCGCGTCGTCGCGGAAGCCCTCGCTGGACCAGCGGCGCTCCACCTCGGCGGCGGCGAGCGGACCGCTGCGCCGGGCCGGCGGCTCGCCGAACACGGCGTGCAGGGCGTTGTGCACCACCGCGCCGAGGGTGCTCGCCGCCCGCGGCCCGCCCCGGGCCGGGGTCGGCCGGTCGAGGTAGGTGAGGCGGTACCGGCGCCGGCAGTCCTCCCAGGTGGCGAGGCGCGACGGCGTCACGCGGACCAGGCGGGCGGGCATGCCGTCCAGACCCAGCTGCAGGCTCATCACCGCCCAGCCTAGGCGAGCACCCCGACGCCGGTCGCACGCGCCACGAGGGCGTCGAGGACCTCCGGCGCGGTGGTCTCACCGGCGATCGGTGTGTTCCTCTTGTTCGTCCCGTGGTAATCGCTCGAGCCGGTGATCAGCAGGCCGTGCTCCGCCGCGACCTCGCGCAGGGCCGCCCTGTCGGCGCCGTCGTGGTCGGGGTGGTCGACCTCGATGCCCGCGAGCCCCTGGCCCGCGAGGTCCGCCAGCACCGACGCCTCGACGACGTCGCCGCGCCGACGCGCGAAGGGGTGCGCGAACACCGCCACGCCGCCCGCCTCGACGATCAACCGGATCGCCCTCTCGATGGGGGTGTTGTACTTCTCGACGTAGTACGGGCCGTCCTTGGCCAGCAGCTCCGCGAAGGCGTCGTGCACCGACGCCACGACGCCGGCCTCGACCAGCGCCTGCCCGATGTGGGGGCGCCCGGCCGGCGAATCAGCGGGCAGCCGCGCCACCCGGTCGTCGCCACCGAAGGGCAACTCGCCGGCCGCGTGCATCCGGTCCCCCATGGCTCGCACCCGCTCGACGCGCGCGCCCCGCACCCGCTCCTGCTCGGCGACGATGCCGGCGTTCCCGGGGTCGAACAGGTAGCCCAGGAGGTGGGCGGTCACGGTGCCGCCGCGCCCGTCGGGGCTCTCGGTGGAGAACTCCGCGCCGCGCACGAGCGCCATCCCCGACGGCCTGGCCGCGGCGGCCTCGTCCCAGCCCGCGGTGGTGTCGTGGTCGGTCAGCGCGAGCACCGTCACGCCCGCGGCCCGCGCCGTGGCGACCAGCTCGGTGGGCGTCTCGGTGCCGTCGGAGACCGTGGAGTGGGTGTGGAGGTCGATCGTCACGCGCTCAGTGTTCAGCGGCGACGGCCGCGGGCCGCGCCGAACCCCGATCCGGGCAGCGTGTACGAGCGGGTCTGGCGCTTGTCGCCGAACACCAGCTCGGAGATCGCCTCGTAGACCTCTTCGGGGTCGGGCAGGAAGTCGATGCGGTTGAGGGCCTGGATCTGGCCGGCCGACTCGATGACCATCGTCCCGTACCCCAGCAGGCGCCCGTTGAGGGTGCGCACGAAACTGAGGTCGGTGACCTTGGTCAGCGGCATCATGCCGACGCTGTGGGTGAAGATCCCCTTGGTGAGCATCACCCGCTTGTCGGTGACCACCACCTTCTCGACCCACCACTCGCTGACCTTGTAGCTCGTCTTGAGCAGCACCAGCAGCGCGCCGTACCAGAACAGGTTGTCCAGGACCTGGTTCTGCGGCAGGAACGCCGCCCCGAGCGCGAGCAGGACGAACAGGACGACGGCCTGGAGCACCTCGCTGACGATCACCGCCCAGTGGCGCCGGAAACGGATCACCCGGCGCTCGGTGGGCAGGACGTACTCGTCGACCTCCCGGGGTGCCAGCACGTCCGACCTCCGACCTAGAACAACGCCTGGATGAACTGGACCACGGACGACGCCGCGTCGGCCAGGATCGTGAGGATGCTCAGCACGAGGTCGGCCGACCCCTGCGGGTTCGAGATGACGAAGAAGAGCGCGAACGCGACGCCCGCGATGATGCCCAACTTCTTCGCGTTCACCAGGGTCCCTCGCGGTGGGTCGGGTCGACGTGTGCCGTCGGAAGTATGGAGTCGTCCGCGCCGGGACAGCTATCCGGCACGGGGTGATACTAGTGTGATCCCCTGTGACGATGCGTGACCCCCGGGGCGCGCCGGGCGCGTCGCCACCCGATCCGGCCGAGATCCCCTGCGTCGGCGGCATCGTCACCGACGCGGACGGTCGCGTCCTGCTGGTCCGACGGGCGCACGCGCCCGAGGCCGGTCGGTGGTCGCTGCCCGGCGGCCGGGTGGAGCCGTGCGAGAGCTCCGCCGACGCCACGGCCCGCGAGGTCGCCGAGGAGACCGGGCTGCGCGTCGAGGTGGGCGACGAGGTCGGCGGCGTGCGCCGCCCCGCCCCCGACGGCCGGGTCTTCGTGATCCACGACTTCCGCTGCCGCCCGCTCGACCCGTCCGCCGTCCCGCGCGCCGGCGACGACGCCGACGACGTGCGGCGGGTCGACGCCGCCGCCTACGCCGCCCTCGACGCGGCCGGCGAGCTCGTCACCGGGCTCACCGACGCGCTGCGCGGGTGGGACTGCCTGCCGTCCTAATCCCGTTGGGGCACGGGGCGGCGGGGCTGCTCGGCCTCGAAGGCGTCGTCCGTGCCCTCGGACGCCGGGCGCTTGGGCACCATCACCTTGCGGCGGTAGATGCAGACCACCACGCCG
>CADCTH010000557.1 GCA_902805495.1 uncultured Actinomycetospora sp. | reverse complement strand
CCCGGCCCGGATCCCGAGCCGCGCCCGGCGGCCGTCGTCGCCCCGCATCCGGTCGAGCCCGACCCGTACGACGACGAGGACGACGACGACTTCTCCGACACGACGGACCGGCTCCTGCTCGGCCCGATGCCCCCGCGCGAGGACGGATGGGTCGCCCCGCCGCCCGGCCATCGCGGCCCGCACCCGCCCCGGCGGCTCGGCGAGCGGACGCCCGAGGGGTCGCTCGGCCTCCGCGCGATCGCCGGCGTCCTGCTGCTCCTCCTCGCCGTGGTGCTGATCGTGCTCTTCGTGCTGCTGTTGGCCTAGCGCCTTCCGGCCGATGACAGGGGAGTGAGGCGTCCGTCGCTCCTCCTGCCCGTGCTCGTGGTGGCCCTCGGCCTCGGTCTTCCGGCGGCCGCGCACGCCGACGCGCCGGGCAACGAGACGCCGCCGACCATCACCGGCTCGCCACGGGAGGGCCAGCTGCTCACGTCAGCCACGGGGACGTGGACCGGCACGGCGCCGCTCACCTTCAAGCGCGGCTGGCAGCGCTGCGATCGCGACGGGCTCGACTGCGTCGCGCTCCCCGCCACGGGCGAGAGCTACACGGCGGTCGCCCAGGACGTCGGCTCGACGCTCCGCGTCAAGCTCGAGGGCCGCAACGCCGAGGGCGTCGCCTACGCCACCAGCGCCCAGACCGCGATCGTGACCGGCAACCCGCCGAACAACACGAACGCGCCCACGGTGTCGGGCAGCACCCGCTCCGGCCAGCTCCTGAGCGGGAAGCCGGGCAGCTGGGCAGGCACCCAGCCGTTCGCCTACGAGTACTCGTGGCGCCGCTGCGACGCGGAGGGCGCCGCCTGCGTGGCCATCCCCGGAGCGACCGCGCAGACCTACCGGCTCACCGATGCCGACCGCGACGCGCGCATCCGCGTCCGGGTCGCGGCGACCAACACCGCGGGCACGGGGGAGGGCAACAGCGCGCCGACCGCGACCATCGGCCCCGCCGAGCCGCCCGTGGCCCTCGTCGCACCCAGCCTGTCCGGCGTCCTGCGCGACGGCCAGCTGCTGACGGTCGACAACGGCACGTGGAGCGGCGCGGCCACCATCTCCTACAAGTACTCGTGGTGGCGCTGCGACGCCCTCTAGGCGGGCTGTGCGCCGATCTCGGGCGCCCTCGCGAAGAGCTACAGCCTCTCGCCGGCCGACGTCGACCGCCGCATCCGGGTCATCGTCACGGCGACGAACCCGGACGGCTCGGCGACGACGACCACGGCGGCGACCGGCCTCGTCGCGGTCAACCCGCCGGCCAACACCTCCCCGCCCGTCGTCTCCGGCGCCACGCGGACGGGCCAGGCCCTCTCGGTCAAGCTCGGGTCCTGGACCGGGACGCCGAGCCTCGACTACGCCTACCAGTGGCTGCGCTGCGACGCGAGCGGCGCGGGCTGCCTCCCGATCGAGGGGGCCACGGGGAGCACGTACACCCTCGCCGGCGCGGACCTCGGGGCCAAGGTCGCGGTGCGGGTCACCGCGAGCAACCCCGGCGGCTCGGCGACGAAGGACTCCGTCGCGAGCCCGACGACGGTCACGCCCGCCCAGCCCCCAGTCAACAGCACCTTGCCGGCGATCACCGGCGTCCCGCGCGACGGTGAGACCCTCACCTGGGCGAGCGGCAGCTGGACCGGCATCTCGTCCATCACCTACGCGCGCCGCTGGCTGCGCTGCGACGCCGCCGGCGCCGAGTGCGCGGCGATCCCGGGCGCGACGGCCACCACCTTCCGGCTCACGCCCGCCGAGGCGGCCCGCACCGTCCGCCTCGAGGTCATCGCCACGAACCCGGACGGCGTGGTCAGCGCCCGCAGCGCGCCGCTGCAGATCAGCGCGGGGCCGCCCGCCGTCACCCGCCAGCCGGCGGTGACCGGCACGGCCCGCGACGGCGAGACGCTCACGCTGACCACCGGCACCTGGTCGGGCACCCCGGACATCGCCCACGTCATCGAGTGGCTGCGCTGCGACGCGACGGGCGCGGGCTGCACGCCGATCGCCGGCGCCGACGGAACGACCTACACGGCCGTCGCCGACGACATCGGCTCCCGCCTGCGCGCCCGCGTGACCGGCACCAACTCGGCCGGCGCGGTCACCGCCGAGACGGCCGTCGGCTCCATCGTCGAGGTCGCGCCGCCGGCGGCAGCCGTGCTCCCGAGCGTCTCGGGCACGGCGCGCGACGCCCAGACCCTGACGGGCTCGCGCGGCGTGTGGACCGGCACCGGGCCCATCGCCTACAACTGGCAGTGGCGGCGCTGCTCGCCGACCGGCGCGACGTGCGTGAACATCCCGGGCGCCGACCAGGAGACCTACCGCCTGACCCCCGCGGACGTGAAGTTCACGATCCGGCTGCGGATCGAGGCGACGAACCGGCGGATGATGACCCCGGCCGAGTCGCCCCCCACCGCGGCGGTGCAGGCGGCCAAGCCGGAGATCCTCGCCCTTCCGCAGATCGCGGGCGCCACCCGCGACGGCGAGACGCTGACCGCGTCCGACGGGGAGTGGAGCGGCACGCCGGCGATCGTCCACACCTACCAGTGGGAGCACTGCCCCCTGCCCGGCGCCTGCGAGCCGATCCTCGGCGCGACGAGCAGGACCTACACACTCAGCTCGGCGGACCTCGGGACGCCGATCCGGGTCCGCGTCACGGCCGCCAACGCCGGCGGCTCGCACGCCGCGCACAGCGCGGCGACGCAGCCGATCGACACGGTGGCCCCGGCCAACACGGCGCTGCCGGTCATCACCGGGCCCGTCCGCGACGCCGCCCTGCTGACCGCTTCGCCGGGGACCTGGACGGGCACCGTCCCGCAGGCGCGCTCCTACCGCTGGCGGCGCTGCGACGCCACGGGCGACGGCTGCGCCGACCTCGCCGGGGCGACCGCGAGCACCTACCGGCTCACCACCGCAGACGTCGGCGCGACGATCCGCGTGGTCGTCACCTCGGCCAACGCTGCGGGCGACGAGAGCGTCACCTCGCTGCGCACCCCGCTGGTCGCGCCCGACCCGCCGGCCAACGTCGTCCTGCCGGTCGTGACGGGCGAGCCGCGCGACGGCCGCACGCTGGCGGCCGACCACGGCGAGTGGTCGGGGACGCCCGGCATGCGCTACGCCTACCGCTGGCAGCGCTGCTCGGGGCCGGTCGACAAGCTCGTCTGTGCCGACATCGACGGCGCCGCCAGCCCCACCTACCTCCTGCGCACCGCGGACGCCGACCAGCGGATCCGGCTCGTCCTGACCGCCGCCGCCGCGGGCGGCGCCGCCTCGGCGACCACCGCGCCGACCGGGGTCGTGCAACACAACCCGCCGGTGAACGCGGAGCTCCCGCGCATCGAGGGCACAGTCCGCGACGGCGAGGAGCTCACCGCCACGCCCGGCGCCTGGACGGGCGTCGTCT
>CADCTH010000556.1 GCA_902805495.1 uncultured Actinomycetospora sp. | reverse complement strand
GGGGAGCGCGCCAGTGCGGAGGCAGGGGCCGCGGCGGGCGCGGCGCCCGAGGTGGGGGCCCCCGCCGCCCCCGCCGACGCCGCTGCTCAGAGGCCCTTGGACGTCCGGTAAGCCGCCACCGCGCCGGGGTGCAGCGCGACGGGCTGCGTCCCGATCGCCGAGCGCGGGTCGATCACGCGGCCCGCGGGGTCGGCGGCGGCGAGGGTCTCGCGGCCCTCGAGCATCACCCGGGTCAGCGCCTCGGCCAGCGCGGGCGCCATGTCCGCGGTGACCAGCAGGACGTTGCGCACCGACGCGGTGCTGACGGGGTCCGCGAGCCCGTAGGTGCCGGCGGGGACCGTGGTGACGTCGTAGACCGGGTAGAGGCTGCGCAGCCGGACGGTCTCCTCGCCGAGGTCGAGCAGCCGCACGGGGCGGGTGCGGGCCAGCTGGTCGACGCCCGCGGTGGGCACGCCGCCGGACCAGAAGAAGGCGTCGATCTCGCCGCGCTCCATCGCGGTCACCGAGTCGGCGAGCCCGAGCATCACCGCGCGCAGGTCCCGCTCGGCGGTGAGGCCCACCGTCGCGAGCAGCCGCGGGGCGATGACCAGCACCCCGGAGTTGCGGGCGCCCACCGACACGCGCCGCCCGGCGAGGTCGGCGAGGCGGCGGACCGGCGACTCCGCCGGGACCACGACGTGGATCGCGTCGTCGTGCACGCGCGCCAGGGCCTGCAGCGGGTGCCGCGGGCGGGCGCCGTCGACCGCCCCGTCGACCGCGACGTCGGCGGCGCAGAACGCGACGCGCGCGCGTCCGGAGACGAGCATGCCGACGTTGTCCACCGAGCCCTCGCTGGCCAGCACGCCCGTGGCGACGCCGGGATCGGTGGCCCACAGCCCGGCCAGCGCGTCTCCGAGGCGGCGGTAGACCCCCTGCGGACCGCCGGTGGCGATGACCACCGGCGTCGTGTCGGGGCCGGCGCACCCGACGCCGACCAGCGCCGCTGCACCCAGCCCGGCCCCCAGGACCGTGCGGCGGCGCAGGGCCCTGCTCATGCCCGCATCGTGCCAGCATGCCCCCGTGACCGACGACACCGTGAGAGCCACCACCGAGGAGCCGGGCGGTGGGACGAGCCTGGCCCGGGCGATCGGTCCCAAGCTGCTCGTCTTCTTCATCATCGGCGACATCCTCGGCACGACGATCTACGCGCTCACCGGGACGGTGTCCGAGCGGGTCGGCGGCGCCCTGTGGCTGCCGTTCCTGCTCGCCTTCGTGGTCGCGTTCATGACCGCGTTCAGCTACCTCGAGCTGGTCGGGAAGTACCCCGCCGCCGCCGGGGCCGCGCTCTACACCAACCGCGCCTTCCGCCGCCCGTTCCTCACGTTCCTCGTCGCCTTCACGGTGATGTGCTCGGGGATCACCTCGGCGGCCTCGGCGGCCCAGGCGTTCGGCGGGCGCAACCTCGAGACGATCGTCGGCGACCTGCCGGGCTGGGTGACGCCGCTGGTCGTCGTGGCGTTCCTGCTGATGCTCGCGGTCATCAACTTCCGCGGGGTCGGCGAGTCGGTGCGGATCAACGTCGTGCTCACGGCGATCGAGCTGCTCGGCCTGCTCATCGTCATCGTGCTCGGCGGCTACGCGGTGCTCAGCGGGCTGGGCGAGCCGTCGCGGCTGACCGAGTTCGCCACCTCGGCGCCGGAGAACTCGATCTTCTCCGAGCCCGCGGTCCTGCTCGCGATCTCCTCGGCCACCGCGCTGGCGTTCTTCGCCATGGTCGGCTTCGAGGACTCGGTCAACATGGCCGAGGAGACCGTCGACCCGCCGAAGACGTTCCCGCGGGCGATGCTCCTCGCGATGTCCGTCACCGCGACGATCTACCTGGTCGTCGCGCTGATCGCCTCGACCCTCGTGCCCAGCGCGCAGCTCGCCGAGGCGGAGAGCGGGGCGCTGCTGACGGTGGTGCAGACCGCCTCGCCGGCGTTCCCGGCGATCCTCTTCGCCGCCATCACGCTGTTCGCGGTGACCAACACCGCGCTGATCAACATGATGATGGCCAGCCGCCTGCTCTACGGCATGGCCAACGAGAGGATCATCCCGAACGTCTTCGGCAGGGTGCACCCGAACCGCCGCACGCCGTGGTTCGCGATCGTGGTGACCAGCGCTCTCGCGATCGTCCTGGTGCTGCTGCTGGACATCTCCGAGCTCGGCAGCATGACCTCGCTGCTGCTGCTGGTGGTGTTCACCATCGTCAACATCGCGGTCCTGGTGCTGCGGCGCGAGACCGCCGACCACCCGCACTTCCGGACCCCGACCGCGATCCCGGTGGTCGCGGCCGTCCTGTGCGCGTTCCTCGCCAGCCCCTTCTCGGGACGCCCGCCGAAGGAGTACCTCTTCGCCGCGATCCTCATCGGGCTGGGCGTGCTGCTCTGGGCGGTCAACCGCGCGGTGGTGGGCAAGGTCGACGACTTCGACCCGTCGCGGCTGGGGAAGTGACAGCGACACCGACGGCCTACCCTGGACCTCGATGACCGCAGGAGCCCCGCCCCGCTTCCACATCCGCACCCACGGGTGCCAGATGAACGTGCACGACTCCGAGCGCCTGGCCGGGGTGCTCGAGGAGGCGGGCTACGAGCACACGCCCGACGCCGACGGCGCCGACCTCGTCGTGTTCAACACCTGCGCGGTGCGCGAGAACGCCGACAACAAGCTCTACGGCCAGCTCGGGCGTCTCGCGCCGGCGAAGGCCGAGCGCCCGGGGATGCAGATCGCCGTCGGCGGGTGCCTGGCGCAGAAGGACCGCGAGACGGTGGTGCGGCGCGCCCCGTGGGTCGACGTCGTCTTCGGCACCCACAACACCGGGTCGCTGCCCGCGCTGCTCGAGCGCGCCCGGCACAACGGCGAGGCCCAGGTCGAGATCCTCGAGGCGCTCGAGACCTTCCCGTCGCACCTGCCCGCGCGCCGCGACTCCGCCTACGCGGGCTGGGTCTCGATCTCGGTGGGCTGCAACAACACCTGCACCTTCTGCATCGTGCCCTCGTTGCGCGGCAAGGAGGTCGACCGGCGGCCGGGGGAGATCCTCGCCGAGGTCGAGGCGCTGGTCGCCGAGGGCGTGCTCGAGGTGACGCTGCTGGGGCAGAACGTCAACGCCTACGGGGTCTCGTTCGACGACCGGGCCAGCGGGCGCACCGCGTTCGCCGACCTGTTGCGCTCCTGCGGGCGCGTCGAGGGCCTCGAGCGGGTGCGCTTCACCAGCCCGCACCCCCGCGACTTCACCACCGACGTCATCACGACGATGGCCGAGACGCCGAACGTCTGCCCGCAGCTGCACATGCCGCTGCAGTCGGGCTCGGACCGGGTGCTCAAGGCCATGCGCCGCTCGTACCGGGCGCGGCGGTACCTCGACATCGTCGACGAGGTCCGCGCCGCGATGCCCGAGGCGGCGCTGACCACCGACATCATCGTCGGCTTCCCCGGCGAGACCGAGGAGGACTTCCGGGGCACGCTCGACGTCGTCGCGGCCTCCCGGTTCTCGCAGGCCTTCACGTTCCAGTACTCGCCGCGCCCCGGCACCCCGGCGGCGTCGCTGCCCGACCAGGTGCCCAAGGCCGTGGTGCAGGAGCGCTACGACCGGCTCGTGGCGCTCCAGGAGGAGATCTCGCTGGAGCTCAACCGCGAGCAGGTCGGGCGGGAGCTCGAGCTGGTCGTGTCCACCGGCGAGGGCCGCAAGGACACCGCGACGCGCCGCATGAGCGGGCGCGCCCGCGACGGTCGCCTCGTGCACTTCACGCCGACGGGGACCACGGACGAGATCCGGCCCGGCGACGTCGTCACCGTGCGCGCCACCTACGGCGCCCCGCACCACGTGGTCGCCGACGGTGACGTCCTGACCCACCGCCGCACCCGCGCCGGCGACGCCCACGCCGCCGGACAGCGCCCGACGACGCCGCGCACCACCGGGCTCGGGCTGCCGACGCTCGGCCCGCCGGCCGTCCCGGCGGTCGTCCCCACCGCCGGCTGCACGGCGGCCGCCCTGGAGGAGGTTTCGTCGTGACCGATCCGCACACCCCCACCGGTGTGGACCACGACACGCGCCCGCCCGCGGCCGGCGCCCGCGTCGACCTCGGCCCCGGCGCGCTGGTCGCCGCCGTCGCCGTGCTCGTCCTGCTGCTCGCCGCCGTCCTGCCCTGGACCGGGCTGGGCGCATCGGGCTGGGAGGTCGTCCTCGGCCGCCCCGGCGTCACCGGGCTGCCCCGGCTCTTCGGCACGTTCGCCGTGGTCTTCGGGGTGGTCGGGACGGCGGTCTCGCTGCTCACGGGCCGCTGGCCGGCGGTGTTCGTCACGGCCGCGGGGTGCGCGGTCACCTCGGTGACGGGGCTGTGGGCCGTGTGGTCGCAGAACACCTCGGCGGGCGACGGCCCGGGCCCGGGGTTGTTCCTCGCCCTGCTGGCGATGATCGTGCTCGCCGCCCGCTGGGCGGGCTACGCGTTCTCGCGCAGCTAGCCGGGCGTCAGCGCGCGGCCTGCTCCGCCGCGGCGAGCCACTCGCGCCACTGTGCGGCCTGGCGCTCGGCCTCCTGCGCGCGGCGGTGGTCGCCCGCGGCCTGGGCCTTGGCCGCCTGGGCCTCGAACCCCTCGACGCGGGCGCGGAACTGCGCCACCCGGGCCTCGGTCTCCGGGTCGACGGCCTGCCACCGGCGGTCGACCGCGGCGCGCACCCGGTCCTCGACCTCCTTGAGGCGCGCCGAGAACTCGCGCACGCGCTCGCGCGGCACCTTGCCGATGGCGTCCCAGCGCTCCTGCACGTCGCGCAGCGCCGCCCGGGCCGTGTCGACGTCGGTGAGGTCGATGCGCGCTGCCTCGGCGAGCAGCGCCTCCTTGGCCTTCGCGTTGCCCTCGAACTCGGCGTCGCGTGCCGAGAACGTCTCCGAGCGCCGGGAGAAGAACGCGTCCTGCGCACCGCGGAAGCGCGCCCACAGCGCGTCGTCGGCGTCCTTGCTCGTGCGCCCGGCGGCCTTCCAGTCGGCCATGAGCTCCTTGTAGCGCCCGGCGGTGGGACCCCAGTCGGTGGAGTCGGTGAGCGCCTCGGCCTCGGCGACCAGCTCCTCCTTGCGGGTCCTCGCCGCCGAGCGGGCGCGGTCGAGCTCGGCGAAGTGCGCGCCACGGCGGCGGGCGAAGGTCTCGCGGGCGCGGGAGAACCGCTTCCACAGGGCGTCGTCGGTCTTGCGGTCGATGCCCTTGACCGCCTTCCACTCCTCGATCATCGCCGAGAAGCGGTCGCCGGCGTGCTTCCAGCGGGTGGTCTCCTCGGCCAGCGACTCGGCCTCGGCGATGAGGGCCTCCTTGCGGGCCACCGCGTCGTCGCGGGCCCCGGCGCGGGCCGTGCGCTCGGCCTCCTCGGCGCGCTAGGCGGAGAGCACCACGGCGTCGAGCCGGGCCGCGAGCCCCACCACGTCGCCGACCACGGCGGCGTCGGCCAGGCGCTCGCGCAGGGCGGTGGCGGTGCGCAGCGTGGCGCGGGCGTCG
>CADCTH010000555.1 GCA_902805495.1 uncultured Actinomycetospora sp. | reverse complement strand
GTGCGCCCCTGCCAGCGCCCCGGTCAGCACGAGGGCGCGCCGCAGCAGCACTCGGGCGGGCACGGCACCCGCGTCGGCGAGACCGCGCACGCCGGCGGGGGCGTCGTGCACCAGCCACAGCGTCCGGTCGGTGCCCGCGGCGACGTCGCGGGCCGGCGCCAGGCCGGGGTGCGGGTGCTGCCCGGCCCGCCGGACGTCGCGCGCCACCCGGGCCAGCGCCCCCTGGCCCCCGTCCGGGAGGGTCACCGCGAGGACGTCGCGGCCCTCCCACTCGTCGCGGGCCGACCACACCGCCGGGGTGAGCGGCACCCCCAGGCGGTAGTGCCCGCCCGAGAGCACCTGCCCGGCCCCGGCGGGCGCGCCGCCGTCCGGACCGTCGTCCGTCTCGTGTCCACCCGTCGCCGCGGGAGGCGTCGCCGGTGGGGGTCAGCCGCCGAACGAGGCCCGCGGGGTGAAGCGCAGCTGCTCGAAGACCTGGTTCGACTGGTCGAGGGTGGTCGTGCGGATCTCCCAGCTGAAGGGCAGGTCCCGGTAGATGCCGGTGGAGTACACGGTGCCGTTGGACTCCGCGGTGTAGAGCGGGCCCTGCTCGACCTGCCCGGCGCGCCAGACGTCGAACTGCTCGACGCGCGGGCCGAGGTTCTGGGTGTCCTGCAGCCAGGACCGGGCCCCGGCGGCGTCGGCCCACTTCGCGAAGATCACGCGGGCGCCGGGCGCGATGCTGGCGTAGTCGCAGTAGTAGACCTCGGTGGCCAGCGCCCCGCCCTGGGTGCGCAGCGGGTTCGCGGCCACGTCGACCTGCTGGCAGTTGGAGCTGCTCGAGTCGGGGAAGACCTGCGCCATCGAGGCCTGCGCGCCCGTCCCCGACGTCGGGGTGGACGGCGCGGTCGTGGCCGGCGGCGCCGTCGGCGCCGTCGAGGCCCCGGGCGTGCCGGTGGCCGGCGGCGTGGCGATCGGCGTGGACGGGCTGCTCTGGTTGAGGAGCACCACGGCGCCCACCGCCACGAGCAGCAGGAGCACCACGACGCCGGCGACGATGGCGACGACCTTGCCCTTGCCGCCGCCCTGCGGGGGCTGGGGCGGCTGGCCGTACCAGCCGCCCTGCGGACCGGATCCGGGCGGCGGCGGGTACTGGCCGGTGCCGTGGCCCGGCTGCCCGTAGCCCTGCGGGGCGCCGGGCGGGTAGCCCTGCGTATAGCCCTGGGTCGAGCCCTGGGTCGAGCCCCCGGGCGGCGGCCCGTACCCGGGGGTCCCCTGGGGGCCCGAGCCCTGGGGCGTGCCGAACGGCGAGGGCTGGCCGGTCTGCTGCGGGGACCACGGCTGGGGGCCGGAGCTCCGGCGCGGCGGCGGGACGTGGGTGGGGGTGGCGGCGACGCGCGACGTGGCGTCGGTGGCCGGGGCTCCACCCGTGGCGCCGGTGCCGACCTCGCCGCCGACGGCGCGGATCGCGGCGTCGGCGAAGTCGCCGGCGGTGGCGTAGCGGGCGGCGGGGTCCTTGGCCATGGCGGTGGCGAGGACGCCGTCGAGGGCCGGGGGCGATCCGGGCGCGACCTCGGAGAGCCGCGGCGGGGTCTCGTTGAGGTGGTCGTACATCAGGCCCGGTCCCTCGGAGAGGAACGGCGGGCGCCCGGCGATGGCCTCGAAGAGCAGGCAGCCCAGGGCGTAGACGTCGACCCGGCGGTCCATCTCGCGGCCCACGAACAGCTCGGGGGCCATGTAGGCGAGCGTCCCGATGGCCGAGCCGGTGCCGGTCAGCGAGCTCTTGGTGTCGCCGCCCATGGCGCGGACGATGCCGAAGTCGACGAGGTAGACGAAGTCGCGGCCGCGGTGCTGGTTGATCAGCACGTTCGACGGCTTGACGTCCCGGTGGATCAGGCCGTCGTCGTGGGCGGCGTCGAGGGCGTCGGCGGTCTGGCGGACGATCTCGGTGGCGCGGCGGGGCTCGAGGCGGCCGCCCCGCTCGATCTCCTCGGCGAGGTCGAGGCCCGAGACCAGGCGCATGTCGATGTAGAGGCGCCCGTCGATGGTGCCGAAGTCGTGGATCGGGATGACGTGCGGCGAGGACAGGCGGGCGGCGGTGCGCGACTCGCGCCGGAAGCGCTCCTGGTAGTCGGCGTCGTCGGCGAGCCCGCCGTGCAGGCGCTTGACCGCGACGGTGCGCTGGCGCGAGGTGTCGAAGGCGCGGAAGACCTCGCCCATGCCGCCGCGCCCGATGCGCTCCTCGAGGCGGTAGGGCCCGAACATCTCCACCGGCTCGCCGGACGACGACGAGGGCGAGTGGCCGGGGGCCTCGGTGCTCATGGGCCGTTCTCCTGGGTCCGGGGGGCCGGGGGAACGGGCCCCCCGGGTCGTCACCGAGAGTATGCGCGATGCCCGACGGCAGGGCTAGACGGGGCGTCGAATTCGTCGACCCCGGTGACCTGACGTGACCGCCGTGCACGCTCCCGCGGCGCCGCGCGGACTCTCGTCGCCGTCGCCACGCAGCATTCGGGCAGCTCAGAGACGTTGGATGACGGGATCAGGCGGGCAGGGCGGCGGCCGGCGTCAGGCGCATGCCGCCGAACACGAGTGGGGTGTCCTGGGCTGATCGGGTGACGACGTCGAAGCCGTAGGGCCGGTCGGCGTACGCGGCGGTGGCGTAGACGGCGCCGTCGGCGCCCGCACGGGCGTGCCACGGGCCCTGGTCGCCCCCCGCGGCCGCCCACCGCGTCCGGCCGTCGAGGCTCGGTCCCGACGCGACCTGGTCGGCCTGCCACTGCCGGGCGTCGACCGCGGTCGGCCACTGCGTGTAGTACACCCCGCCTCCCGGGACGGTGGCGCCGTGGTCACAGCGGATGACCGCGACGGCGCGCGCCCCGGTCGAGGTCGTGTAGCCCTGCGCGCCGGGGTCGAAGGGTGTGCAGGCCGGGCCGAGGGCGGCGACGCCGGGGAACGCGGCGGCCAGCGCAGGGGCCGCGGTGACGGCCGCCGAGACCGGCGGCGCGGGCGGCGGCGCCGGCCGGGTCACGACGACGAGCCCGAGGACCAGGCCGAGGAGAAGGCCCACCACCAGCGCCGCCAGCGGCAGCCCGACCATGAG
>CADCTH010000554.1 GCA_902805495.1 uncultured Actinomycetospora sp. | reverse complement strand
GGCCCCCGGACCCGGACCGGACGGCGCCGGCCACCGCCGGCGACGGGCCCGCGCCCGCCGGCGCCGCCACCGAGGGCGTCGTCGAGGCGCCCGTGGCGGTGCCCCCCGGCCTGGGCGCCGAGCCGCTGGACGCCCCGCGCCGGGCTCTCGTGCCCGCGGGCTGGTCGCTGGCGGTGTGGGCGCGGGTCGACGGCGCGCGCCTCGCGGCCTTCGCTCCTGACGGTGCCCTGCTCGTTTCCCGGCCGGGCGCGGGCGAGGTCGTGCGCCTGGTCGCCGGGCCGGGCGGGCCGACCACGACGACGCTGATCAGCGGCCTGACCCAGCCCCACGGCCTGGCGTTCTCCGGGGACACGCTGTACGTCGCGGAGAGCAACGCGGTGCGCTCCTACCCCTACGCGGACGGGACGCTCGGCACGCCGACCGCGGTGGTCGAGGACCTGCCCGACGCCCGCAGCCCCGACCTGCGCGGCGCCTACGCGCACGCGCTCAAGAGCGTGGCCGTCTGCCCCGACGGCGCGGTCTACTTGTCCGTGGGCTCCACCGGCAACGTCTCCCCCGCCGACCGCGAGTCGACCCCGCAGCGCGCGGCGATCCTGCGCATGCCGCCGGGCGGCGGCCCCGCCGAGCCCTATGCCCGCGGCGTGCGCAACGGCACCGGCCTCGCCGTCGCCCCGGACGGCGCGGTGTGGACCGCGGTGAACAACCGCGACAACATCCCCTTCCCCTACGACCGCCCGTACGGCGAGGACGACGGCTCCGCCCGCGGGCGCGTCATCCCCGACTACGTCGACGACCACCCGCCGGAGGAGCTCGCGCGCCTCTACCCGGGCCGCGACCTGGGCTGGCCGTACTGCAACCCCGACCCGGACGTGCAGCCCGGCGTGCCCGACAGCGCCCTGGACCCGTCGGACCCGCCGTTCGTGGCCGACGCCGAGACCAACCCCGACGGCCGCACGCTCGACTGCGCCGCGCTGACGCCGGTGGAGCAGACGATGGGAGCGCACTCGGCGCCGCTGGGCCTGGCGTTCGGCGCGCAGCTGCCCGCCCCTTACGGCCAGGGCGCCCTCGTCGGCGTCCACGGCTCGTGGAACCGGCAGACGCCGCGGGCGCCCGAGGTGTCGTTCTACCCCTGGCAGAACGGCGACCTCGGCGGCCAGCGCACCCTCGTCGGCGGCTTCCAGGCCCCCGACGGGTCGCGCTGGGGACGCCCGGTGGCGGCGGTTCCCGGCCCGGACGGGGCCGTCTACGTCACCGACGACGGCGCCGGTGCGGTGTACCGGCTCGCCCCGCCCGGTCGGTAGCGCCCAACCGTTTCGACGGTCGGCTCCCCGGGCAGGAGGACGGCACACCGACACCACTCGGAGGGGACCCATGAGCGACCAGATCACCGTGACCCGCACCGTCGACGCCAAGCCCGACCAGATCTTCGCCCTGCTCGCCACCCCGACCCGGCACCACGAGTTCGACGGCGCGGGCATGCTCCAGGGCGTCGAGGGCAACGCCACGGTCTCCGGCGTCGGCGACCAGTTCGTCATGAACATGCGCAACGACGCCCTGGGCGACTACCAGATGCTCAACACCGTCACCACCTTCGAGCAGGACCGCGAGATCGCCTGGGCGCCGCAGCTGCACCCGCTCGACGGCTACACCGACAAGCTCGGCGACGTCCAGGGCAAGGGCCACACCTGGACCTGGAAGCTCGAGCGCTCGGGCAACGGCACCGAGGTCACCCAGGTCTACGACTGGAGCGGCGTCGAGGACGAGCAGTTCCGGGGCTTCTTCCCGCTGGTCACCGAGGACCAGATGGCGCAGACCATCGACAAGGTCGCCGACGCCGCGACCTGAGCCCTCCTCACGCGCCCGGGGCCGGTCGCGCCCCGGGGCCGGGCGTGCTGCGCATCCGGTCGTCCGCGGCGAGGCGGTGACCGGCCGCGCACTCGGCCACCAGCGCGACCGGCGCCCCGCACCCGTCGTGGCGCACCACCACGGGCGGGCCGTCGTCGCCGGGCCGGTGGCGGTCGCCCCACGCCATGAGCGCGAGCAGCACCGGGCGCAGCTCTAGGCACGCGGTGGTCGGCCGGTACTCGCGGCGTGCCCGCCGGCCCGGCTCGCGGTACTCGGTGGTCTCCACCAGTCCCGCCTCGGCGAGCGCGGCCAGGCGCCGGGAGAGCACCGTGCGGGCGATACCGAGGTGCGCGACGAGATCGTCGAACCGCCGGACGCCGTGGAGCAGGTCGCGCACCACCAGGACCGTCCACGGCTCGCCCAGCACCGCCATCGTCCGCGCGATCGAGCACGTGCCACTGTCGAGCTCGCGCCACGGCAGCTCCGCGGCGCTCACCGGGCACCCACCTCGTGCACCAGCTCGATCGCCCGCGCCAGCGTCTCGAGCCGCCCGCCGAGGTCGGCGCCCGCGGGGTAGAGCCGCACGGTGGTGATGCCCGCGCCGCGCCACACCGTGAGGCGCTCGCGCACCCCGTCCTCGGTGCCGATCAGCGTGGTCGCGGCGACCATGGCGCGCGGGACCGCCGCCGCGGCGTCGTCACGCCGGCCTGCCTGCCACAGCGCCCGGACCTCCGCGGCGACGTCGGCGAAGCCCTGGCGGGCGTAGGCGTCGTGGTAGAAGTTCCGGCTCGCCGAGCCCATGCCGCCGAGGCTGAACGCCAGGCCGGCGCGGCGCTCGTCGAGCATCGCGTCGAGGTCGGCGGGGTCGTCGGCGAACGCCACCTCGGCGCCCTGGCACAGGTCGAGGTCGGCGAGCGTGCGCCCGGCCGCCGCCGCGCCCTCGGCCAGCGGCTCCAGCGACGTCGCGGCGCCCTCGGGGACGAAGCTCGTGCCCAGCCAGCCGTCGGCCACCTCGCCGGTGAGCCGGAGCATGCGCGGCGAGAGCGTCGCGAGGTAGACCGGGATCGAGGTGTCGGGGCCGACCGACACCCGCATCGGGCGCGCCTCGCCGCCGGGCAGCGGCAGGGTGACGTGGCGGCCGTCGTGGGTGACCTTCTCCCCCGCCATGACCGCCCGCACGACCTCGACGGTCTCGCGCATGCGGCCCAGCGGGTGGGCGAACGGCACGCCGTGCAGGCCCTCGAGCACCTGCGGGCCGGAGCTGCCGAGACCGAGCAGGAAGCGGCCCTGCGACATCTCCTGCAGCGTCAGCGCGGTCTGCGCGATCAGGGCCGGGGAGCGGGTGCCGACCTGGACGACGCCCGACCCGAGCAGGAGCCGCTCGGTGCGCGCGGCGAGGAAGCCCAGCGGCGACGGCGCGTCGGAGCCCCACGCCTCGGCCACCCAGCAGACGTCGAGACCGAGGCGCTCGGCCTCGACGACGAAGTCGACCGTCTCGCCCCAGGGCGCCCCGGAGGCCTCGATGGTCGTCGCGGTACGCATCAGGTCTGCTTCACGACTCCGCGCGCTCCTTGATCCCGGCGAGCGTGCGCTCGATGCCCTGCCGGAACTCCCCCAGCCGGTGGGCGACGATGCGCTCCTCCTTGTCGGGCATGCGCTCGATGACCTTCGTCAGGTTCGACGGGCCGGGGCCGAGCTGCGCCCACTGCCGCAGCTCGGTGCCGCCCTCGACGGGGGTGAGCGTGAAGCGCCAGCGCGCGGACGGGTTGTCCGGGTCCATGACGGCCCAGCCGAAGGCGCGCTCCTCGTCGCACTCGACGACCTCCGACACGGTCTCCCACTCCCCCGCCTGCGGGTGGACGTTGCGGCCGCGGAAGCGGTGGCCCACCGCCGGCGCGGTGCCGTCCGCGGGCCCCTCGGGGGCCGGGAGCCAGTGCGCCTCCTGCAGCTCCTCGGAGGTCTGGGCGACGAGCTCGATGTCCCGGACCAGCGGCCACACCCGGTCGGGCGGCGCGGCGACGTGGACGGCGGCCTCGACGGTGGGGCTGTCGGCGTAGCGCACGACCCGGGACCCTAGCCGGGGCTGGGTGCGCTCGCGAGACCCAGAGCGCGCACGCGCTGCAGGAACAGGTCGTGGAGGCGGGCGTCGCCGGTCTGCTCGGGGTGGAACGCCGTCGCCATCACCGCGCCCTGGCGCACGGCGACGACCTTGCCCGACGCCGGCCCGCGCACCGACCCCGGGACGCGCGCCAGCACCTCGACGCCGCGGCCCACCGACTCGACCCACGGGGCGCGGATGAACACCGCGCGCACCGGGCCGCCGTGCACGTCGGTGACCGCGAGGTCGGCCTCGAACGACTCCACCTGCCGGCCGAAGGCGTTGCGGCGCACGGTGACGTCGAGCGCGCCGAGCTGGTGCTGGTCGGGGCGGGCGTCGACGGCCTCGCGCGCCAGCAGGATCATGCCCGCGCACGAGCCGAACGCCGGCATGCCCGCGCGCAGCCGCTCGCGCAGCGGCTCGAGCAGCTCGACGGCCTCGAGGAGCTTCGACAGCGTCGTCGACTCGCCGCCGGGCAGCACGAGCCCGGCGACCTCGGCCAGCTCGGACGGCCGGCGCACCGGGCGGGCGTCGGCGCCGCAGGCGCGCAGGGCGTCGAGGTGCTCGGGGACGTTGCCCTGCAGGGCCAGGACGCCGACGGGTGTGCTCACGTCTCCAGTGTAGGAACCGCGGGTGGGGTCATCGGGAGACCGCGAGGGTGGCCCCTGCCGCAGGTCGGCGGACCGGCTCCGGCGCATCAGGCGACGCTGCGCAGGTCGGCGAGCTGGGTGTCGGCGCTCTGGTGGTCGGTGTCGGGGTCGCGTTCCCAGGGTGGTGGCTCGAGCTCGGGTGAGCGGACCCACCAGCGGTGCCCGGACGGGGAGGTCCACACCACGACCGGGATCGCGCCGCCGTCGGGGTCGGGGGCGAGGGCGGCGGTCCAGTCGCCGAGGGTCTTGAGCCGGTGGTGGCGCCGGCAGCAGGGGCGCAGGTTGCCGTCGCGGGTGCGGCCCGCGCCGCCCCGGCCGTCGGGGTGGCCGTGGTCGTAGGGCACGACGTGGTCGAGGTCGCAGCGCGCGGCGGGCATCCGGCAGCCCGGGGCGGCGCAGGTCAGGTCCCGGGAGCGCACGAGTTCCTGCAGCGCGGCGGGTGGCCGGTAGCGGTGGGTGTCGAGGTGGGTGGCGGTGCCGGTCACCGGGTCGGTGAACAACCGCCGCCACGTGGCGTCCGGGTCGGCGGCCAGGCGGCGGGCCAGCACGGCGGGGATCGGGCCGTGGCCCTCGAGCTCCGCGGGCCGCTGCGAGAGCCCGGCCAGCACGTCCCACCCGATCGTCACCCGCACCTCGGTGCGCACCGGCGACCGGCTGCCCTCCCGCAACCCGCGCTGCGGGTCGCGCCCGGGCGCCCCAGGCTCCGACGCGTCGAACGGGTCCTCCGCCGAGTGCTCGGCCGGCGCCTCCACGGAGTCGTCGGGGTCGTCGGAGTCGTCAGTGGTTCGCGGGTTCGCCCGTGCTGTAGTCGTCGTGGCCGCAGCAGCAGCCGTCACCGCCGTCTTCACCGACACGGGCGGTGGCGCTGTCGAGGATCGCGTCGCGGGCCACGTCGAGCCGCTTCTGGCCCAACGTCCGTGATTCGCCGTCGGGCGGGTCCCCCGCCGCGCGGGCCAGCGCGTCCACCACCGCGAACACCCCGCGCGCCTGGTCCGCGGGCATCCGCATCTGGATGACCCCGGTCGCGCCGTCGTCGTCCGACCAGTACCGCAGCTCCCGGCTCCGGCGCGCCTGCTCCGGGCGGCGGCGCACCGCCTCGGGGTCGATCCGGGCCAGCAATCGGCGCACCGTCTCGCGCAGCTGGGTCGGGGTGCGGTCCCGCGGCGGCCGCGACCACAGCGCCGCGTCCAGCGCCCGCGCGGTCTCCGGCGAGCACTGCTCGGTCTGCTCGATCACCACCCGCGCGTGCGACAACGAGATGCGGCCCGCCTCCAGCGCCGCCAACGTGCCCGGCAGCCGCTCGACCAACAGCGCCGCCTGGTGGATCCGCACCTCCCCGGTCCGCGGGGCGACCCGGGCCAGGGTGGCGACCTCCATCGCCACCTCCTGCGCGGCCAGCTCCGCGCGCCCCTCACCCCGCACCCGACCCTGGCGCGCGTGGAGGTACTCGGCGGTCTCCCGGTAGAGCCGACCGGTCGCCCACGCAGCCAGCGCCTCCCACCCGGCCAGCCGCTCCGCGGCGTCGAACCCCTCGTCGTCGACCAGATCGACCGGCTGCGCGGCCTCCAGCGCCGCCGCCAGCTCCGGGCCCGGCACCCACTGCGACCACGACAGCGCAGCAGGCGCGACCGGCGCCGCCTCCGCCCACCCACTGTCGAACACGTGTTCGATACTACCAGTCCGACAAGGCGCTGACCAGCGCGTTCATCGCCTCAGCCCTCCAGCCCCGCCCCCAACGCCGCGACGGCCTCCGCCCCGTGCCCCGCGGCCAGCAGCGGCGCCCGGACGTCGCGTTCCAGGTCGGGCAGGTACCCGGTGAGCACGTCGGCGGGGCCGTCGATCTCGACCCACCCGAGCGCCGCGGGCAGCAGCACCGTCCGGGCGCGCCCGAGCACCTCCTCGTGACCGGGCGTCCGCAGCCGCACCGGGGCGCCGGCGTTGGACAGGACGGTCGCGGTGTCGACCGTGAGCCGCGCCGTCCCCGCCACCCGCCACCGCTCGAGCGCGAAGTACGGGCCGGCGGTCAGCACGGTGCGGCTCACGCCGTCCTCGACGTCCACGGCCAGCCCCGGGCGGAACTCCGGGCGGGGCGCGGGGTCCCACTCGGCGAGCAGCGCGTCGATGTTGGCCTCCTGCTCCGCGCGCAGGACCGCCGACCCGTCCTCCATGCGCCAGGGCATCGCGTGCTGCACGACGTCGGAGGTCTGCTCGATCTCGTAGACCAGCGTGTCCGGGCCGAAGCTGTGCAGCGTCCCGCCCGGCACGTAGATCGTCTCCCCGGCCCGCACCGGGAGCCGGCGCATGACCGCGTCGAAGTCGCCGGCGAGCAGGGCCTCGCGCAGCCGGTCGGCGTCGACGCCCGGACGGGTCCCGCACAGCGCCGTCGCGCCGGGCGCGGCCTCGAGCACGTGCCACGCCTCGGTCTTGCCGGTGGCCGTGCCCTCGAGGCGCTGCGCCGTGGCGTCGTCGGCGTGGAGGTGGACCGGCAGCATCCCGGCGGCGTCGATGTACTTGGTCAGCACGGGGAACGCGTCGCCGCGCCAGCCGCGCCCGACGAGCTCGTCGGGGTGCTCGACGGTCAGGTAGTGCAGCGACGTCCCCGCCCACGGGCCCTCGGCGACCACCGACGCCATGCCCTCGACGTCGCTGACCTCCCAGGTCTCGGCCACGCGGCCCTCGGGCAGGCCCTCGCGGCCGAGGCGCTCGGCGATGGCCCGCCCGCCGAACACGTGGCTCGCGACCGGCGCCGTGAGGTGCAGGGGCGCCCAGGTGGTCACAGGATCGGCGTCCCGCCCGTGACCGCGATGCGGGCGCCGGACACGTAGCTGGCCTCGTCGGAGGCGAGCATGACGTAGACCGGCGCGAGCTCGGCGGGCTGGCCCGGGCGGCCGAGCGGGGTCTCCTGGCCGAAGACCTCGACGTCCTCCGCGGGCATGGTGGCCGGGATCAGCGGGGTCCAGATCGGCCCCGGGGCCACGCTGTTGGCCCGGATGCCGCGCTCGCCGTACTGACGGGCCAGGGCCGCGGTGAAGTTCGCGATGCCGGCCTTCGTCGCGTCGTAGGCGATGAGCCCGGGCGGCGGGTTGTCGGAGTTCACCGACGTCGTGTTGATGATCGACCCGCCGGGGCCCATGTGCGGCAGCGCCGCCTTCGTGACGTGGAAGAGGGCGTCGAGGTTGACCGCGATCGTGCGGTCCCACTCCTCGTCGGGCACGTCCTCCAGGCTGGGCCGCACCATCTGGAACGCGGCGTTGTTGACCAGCACGTCGATGCGGCCGAACTCCTCGACGGTGCGGGCGACGAGGTCGCGGCAGGCCTGGGGGTCGGTGAGGTCGCCGGGCACGCGCAGCGCGCGCCGCCCGGCCTCGGTGACGAGCCGCTCGACGTCCTTGCCGTCGGCCTCCTCGACGGGCAGGTGGCCGAAGGCGACGTCGGCCCCTTCGCGGGCGAACGCGATGGCGACGGCCCGCCCGATGCCGCTGTCGCCACCGGTGATGAGCGCGACCTTGCCCTCGAGACGGCCGGAGCCGCGGTAGCTGTCCTCACCACAGTCGGCCGGCGGGGTCATCTGCGCCTCGAAGCCGGGGTGCTCCTGCTGGTGCCCGCTCACGGGGCCTCCTCGTGGTGTTCGGGTGCGGAACACCAGGGGTCACCGATCCCCGGCCCGACTATCCCCCCGAACCGCCCGGGTCGCCGTAGCGGGCGCGGTACTCACCGAGGTGCTGGGAGGCGCACATGCGCTCCTCCTGCTGGCCCTGGGCCTGGGCCATGCACTCGTCGAGGGTCAGGCCCTCGCCGAACGTGCCGATGCCGAGCAGGCCCGGGACCACGAGCCAGGCGCCGACGATCAGCCCGACGAGCCCGAGCACGAAGCCGCCGAGCGCCGCGGCGCCGTTGCGCTGCGGGTCGTGGAACGCCCGGCGCGCGCCGACGAAGCCCACCACCAGCGCGACGAGGCCGAGCGCGCCGCCCGGCCAGCCCAGCCAGTCCATGCCCGACCACAGCGCGGCCGTGAGTCCGGTGCCCGCCGCGATCAGGCCCAACGCCAGGGCGAGGGTGCCGATGCCCTCGCGCTGGTTGCGGTCCTCGCGCGCGGGCGGCGGGGCAGACGTCATGGCCGGGATCGTGCCACCGGCCGCTACTCGGCGGCGTTCGGGTAGCGCTGGTTGAACTCGGCGAGGTGCTGGGACTTGCACATGTGCATCTCGCGGGCCGTCGTCGACTGCGCCATGCACTGGTCGAGGGTCAGTCCGTCGCCGAAGCCGCTGGTGCCGAAGAGCGTCGGCCAGACGAGCACGGCGCCGACGACCAGCCCGACCAGCCCCGTGACGAGGCCGCCGAGCGAGGCGGCGCCGTCGGTGGCGAGGTTGCGGAACGCCCGGCGCGCGCCGAGGTAGCCGGCCACGACCGCGGGCAGGCCGAGCACGACGCCGGCCCAGCCCGTCCAGCACGTCGCGGCGGCGAGCAGCCCGAGCACCAGCGCGGGCGTGCCCATCCCGTTGCGCTGCGCGGGCTCCTCGACGACCTCCGGCGCGGGCATCGGTCGGGGTCCCGTCACCAGCCGCGGGTCGCGAGGCGCTCGTGGTCGGGCATGTCCGCGGTGGTGCGCCCGACCATGGCCTCCCCGAGGCCCGCCGACACCTTGGCGATGACGTCCGGGTCGTCGTGGAAGGTCGTGGCCCGCACGATCGCCTCCGCGCGCCGGGCCGGGTCGCCCGACTTGAAGATGCCCGAGCCCACGAACACGCCCTCGGCGCCGAGCTGCATCATCATCGCCGCGTCGGCCGGGGTCGCGATGCCGCCGGCGGTGAACAGCACCACCGGCAGGCGGCCGGACTCGGCCACCTCCTGCACCAGCGCCACCGGCGCCCGCAGCTCCTTGGCCGCGGCGTAGAGCTCCTGCGGGTCCATCCGCGAGAGCGCGCGGATCTCCGAGCGGATCGCGCGCATGTGCCGCGTCGCCTCGACGACGTTGCCGGTGCCGGCCTCGCCCTTCGAGCGGATCATCGCCGCGCCCTCGCCGAGGCGCCGCAGGGCCTCGCCCAGGTTCGTCGCCCCGCAGACGAAGGGGACGGTGAACGCCCACTTGTCGATGTGGTGCGCCTCGTCGGCCGGGGTCAGGACCTCGGACTCGTCGACGTAGTCGACGCCGAGCGACTGCAGCACCTGGGCCTCGACGAAGTGGCCGATGCGGGCCTTGGCCATCACCGGGATCGACACGGCGTCGACGATCCCGCGCACCATGTCGGGGTCGGACATGCGGGCCACGCCGCCGTCGGCGCGGATGTCGGCCGGCACGCGCTCGAGCGCCATGACGGCCACGGCGCCGGCGTCCTCGGCGATCCTCGCCTGCTCGGGCGTGACCACGTCCATGATCACGCCGCCCTTGAGCATGTCAGCGAGGCCGCGCTTGACCCCTCCGGTGCCGGTGGTGGTGGCGGACTCGGTCACTGTGTGCCTCCGATGCGACGACGTCGTCCGCACGATGGTACGGACGTGCGGCAGGCCCGGCCCGTGACGTCGTGCACGGTCAGCGCAGGCCGTCGAGCAGCGCTGCGAGCTCGGCCCAGACGGACTCGAGGGCGGCGGGACGGTCGGCCTCGTCGGTGCCGGCCAGCCAGAGCGCGGCCTCGTTCATCGCGCCGTCGAGCAGGTGGGCCAACGGCGGCACCGGGCGCGGCGCGAGCACGCCCTGCGCGACGAGGTCGGTGAGCGCCGCGACGAGGTGGCGGCCCGAGGTGGCCTCGTCGAGCGCGCGCCACCGCGCCCAGCCGAGCACCGCCGCGCCGTCGACCAGCGCGATCCGGGCCACCGCCGGGTCGGTGCTCGCCACGAGGAACGCCCGGCAGCCCGCGACGAGCTGCGCCCACGGGTCCTCGTGCGCCCCGGCCGCCGCCACGACGGCCGCGGCGACCGCCTCCGCGGCGTCGGCCAGCACCGCGCGGATCAGGTCGGCCTTGCCCTCGAACTGGTGGTACAGCGCGCCCTTCGTGACCCCCGCCGCGGCCACGATCTCGGCGAGCCCCACGTCGGCGTAGCCACGCGTGGCGAACAGCGCCCGCGCCCGGTCGACCAGTGCCCGGCGCGTGCGCGCCCGCTGCTCCTCCCGCACCCCGACCACACGACCTCCTTGACGTACCAGCTGTACGTGAGCCACCCTTTCACGTACCAACGGTACGCGAAAGGACTCCCCCATGGACCCGACCGGCTTCTACCCCGTCCTCGTCGTCGACGACGTCGAGGCGTCGCAGCGCTTCTGGGTCGAGCGCTTCGGCTTCGAGACCGTGTTCGCCGTCGACTGGTACGTCAGCCTGCGCCGCGGCCGCCACGAGCTCGCCTTCGTCGCCGCCGGCCACCCGACGATCCCCGGGGCCCGCGCCACCGCTGAGGGCCTGCTGCTGAACGTCGAGGTCGACGACGTCGACGCCGAGTACGACCGGCTCGTCACCCGCGGGGGCCTGCGCCCCGAGCTCGACCTGCGCTCCGAGGACTTCGGCCAGCGCCACTTCATCGTCGCCGACCCCGCGGGCGTGCTCGTCGACGTGATCACCGAGATCCCGGTGAGCGCGGAGTACGCGGACGCCGTCGTCGGCTGACTAGTGGATCGCCAGCGGGACCGGGCCGGGCTCGAGGGCCGAGGGGTCGGCGAGCAGGCCCGGGAGCTGGTGGGGGTGCACGACGTCGAGCGTCACCGCCAGCTCGGCGGGGGTCCACCAGCGGTGCCCGCGCACCGTGCGGGCCTCGTGCTCGGTGAAGCCGCTGGTGTCGATGTCTCCGGTGGGCACGGCGACGGCGTGGAAGAGCTCGCGGCCGGCGTAGGTCACGCCGTCGGCCTCGAACACCACCTCGCGCACCCACAGCGGCCCCCGGACCTGGGCGGGGTCGACGGCGAGGCCGGTCTCCTCGGCGAGGGTGCGGGCGGCGGCGACCCGCGGGTCCTCGCCCGGCTCGACGCCGCCGCCCGGCGCGAACCAGAACGTCTCGGCCGGACGGGCCGGGTCGAGGCCCTCGAAGAGCAGCACCCGCCCGTCACCGTTGACGACGATCACGCGCACCGCGTCCTGCGCGGCGCCCAGGGCGGCGGCGAAGCCGGGCAGGTCGTCGGGGCCGGGCTCGGCGATCTCGAAGTACCGGGGCATCGGGGCGCTGCCCGCGAGGCGCAGCAGGCGCACCATCCGCCGCCCGCGCAGGGCCCGCGTGTCGCGCACGGCGTCGTTGTGGACGCGCCGCGCCACCGAGACGCGGGCGTGGGCGTCGGCGAGCTCGGCGGCGAGGTCGGCGGGCAGCGCCGCGGTGTCGAGCCGGGCGAGCGCGCGGGTGAGGTCGTTCTCGGCGGCCTCCCGCTCGGCGTCGAGCACGCCGTCGCCGGCCGAGCGGGTGGCGCCCACCGCCCGGGCCGCGGTGCGCAGGGCGCGGCGGTCGGCGTCGTCGAGG
>CADCTH010000553.1 GCA_902805495.1 uncultured Actinomycetospora sp. | reverse complement strand
GGAACGTGCGCTGCGACCGGTCTGTTGCCCCGGCCGCGTTCGGCGAGCTCACCGAGGCTAGGCAGCCCGTCTCCCGTCCGGAAATGCGTCGTCGCGATCCCTGCGATCCATCCCGTGCATGATCGGGCTCACAACCTCGTCAGGCCCGAGTGGTGCGCAGCGCGGCGGCGACGTCGGCGAGCTGGTCGCGCAGCCATCGGTGGCCGGGGTCGTCGTCGCGACGGGAATGCCACACCGCGGACTGCCGCAGCGGCGGCAGGTCGACCGCGGGTTCGAGCACGGCGATGTCCGCGGCGCCGGCGACTCGGCGGGCCAGACGCTCGGGCAGGACGGTGACGAGCCGGGTGCCCGCCAGCATGAACGGCATCGTGGTGAAGGTGCTGGCCGTGGCCTCGACGTTGCGCACGATGCGCTGGTCGTCGAGCTCGTCCTCCCACACCCCGCGGTTCCCGTTCGCCGAGTACATGAGGTACGGCGAGGACGAGAACACCTCCGCGGTCAAGGCGCCCGCCGCGGCGGCGGGGTGACCGGTCCACACGGCACCGACGAACCGGTCGGAGATGACCGGCATCGCCGAGCAGATGGCGCGGGTCTCCTCGTCCAGCAGCGGGTCGGGGAGCACGGCGAGGTCGATCTCGTCGCGACGCAGCGCGGTCCGGAAGTCCTCGGCGACCGGGGTGAGGTCCAGGCGCAGGCGGGGCGCGAGGTCGCCGATCGCGCCCAGGAGGGGGCGGAGCATGACCACGCCCACGTAGTCACTGCTGATCACGGAGAAGGCCCGCGTGTCGGCCGCCGGGTCGAAGCCGGTCGGCCGCATGACGGTCTGCTCGATCCGGGCGATGATGTCCCGCACCGGATCGACGAGCGTCTCGGCTCGCGGCGAGAGCTGCAGGTAACGCCCGTTCCTCACCAGCAGCGGGTCGTCCAGAGTCTTGCGCAGCCGCGCCAGGGCGGTGCTGATGGCCGGCTGGGACATGTGCAGCCGCTCGGCCGCGCGCGTCACGTTCTTCTCGCGCAGCAGGGCGTCGAGGACCACGAGGAGGTTGAGGTCCATCTGCCCGAGCTTCACCGCTCACCGTCCCCGCTCGACGTCGACGGCCCACCTCACCGGCACGCCGCCCAGCGGGGCAAGAGAAGACGCCATCACCGGGACGAATGGCAGCTGTCCACGCGCTGCATTTCCGCCCACCCCGATGCCGACCTAGCGTCGCCCACGACAGGGAGGAGGTGGCGTGATGACGGCTCGCGTCCTGGTCACCGACCACGCGTGGCCCCACCTCGACGTCGAGACCTCGGTGCTCGCCGCCGCCGACGCCGAGCTCGTGGTGGCCGGGACCGGCCACCTCGACGAGCTCGTCGCGCTCGCCGGAGACGTCGACGCGATCCTGACCTGCTTCGCGAAGGTGCCCGCCGAGGTCCTCGACGCCGCGCCGCGGTGCCGCACCGTCGCCCGGTACGGCGTCGGCCTGGACAACATCGACGTCGCCCGCGCCACCGACCTCGGGATGGTGGTCAGCAACGTCGTCGACTACTGCACCGACGAGGTCGCCGACCACACCCTGGTGATGATCCTCGCCCTGGCCCGGCGACTGCTGCCGCTGCACCGCGACGTCGTCGACGGCGGGTGGGGCGCGGGCGTGCCGGGCACGTCCCGGCGGCTGCGCGGCCGCACCCTCGGCCTGGTCGGACTCGGTGCCATCGGCCGGGCCGTCGCGACGCGCGCCGCCGCGATCGGGATGCGGGTGGTGGCGCTGCGCCGGTCCGACGCCGCGACGCCGGGCATCGAGACCGTGGACCGTCTCGAGGACCTGCTCGCCGTGGCCGACGTGGTGTCCCTGCACCTCCCACTGACCGCCGACACCGCCGGGCTCATCGACGCGGCCGCGCTGCGGGCGATGCGCCCCGACGCCTGGCTGATCAACACCGCCCGCGGCGGGCTCGTCGACACCGACGCCCTGCTCGCCGCCCTCGAGCGCGGCGAGATCGCCGGCGCGGCCCTGGACGTCACCGACCCCGAACCCCTGCCGGTCACGCACCCCCTGCGGTCACGGCCCGACGTCGCGCTCACCCCGCACTCCGCCTTCGCCTCCGACGGCTCGCTGGCCGAACTGGCTCGGCGCGCCGCCGAGAACGTCGTCGAGGTCCTCGCCGGGCGCGTGCCCGCCGGCATCGTCAACCCCGGGGTGCTCACCAGCCCCGCGCTGCGCATGTCCACGGCGGCCGCCCGGTGACCGTCGACCCCGCGCCCGTCGACGCGACGGCGATCACCGCGTTCCTGCGCCGCCGCCGGCTGATCGCCCCCGACGCGGAGGTGCAGATCGAGGCGCTGCCCGGCGGCGTCTCCAACGACGTGCTCGCCCTCAGCGCGCCGGGCGTCGACGCGGTGGTCAAGCACGCCCTCGGGCAGCTGCGCGTCGAGCAGCTCTTGCTCGCCGACCCCGGCCGCATCGACACCGAGGGACGCGCCCTGCAGCTCGCAGGTCGCCTCGCTCCCGGCGCGGTGCCCCGCGTGTACGACCTGCACGAGGGCTACCTCGTCATCGAGCGCGCGCCCCGCTCGTGGCAAACGTGGAAGGACGAGCTGCTCTCCGGGGAGGTCCGCGTCGAGATCCCCGAGCACCTCGGGCGGCTCCTGGGCACGTGGCAGCGCGCCACCGCCCACGACGCCTGGACCCGCCTCCAGTTCGGCGACCGCACCGCCTTCACCCAGCTGCGGGTCGACCCGTTCCACCGGACCATCGCGCGACGCCACCCCGAGCTTCGCGACCAGATCGAGACCACCGTCGAGGTCATGGACCAGGCCGATGTCTGCCTCGTACACGGCGACTACACACCCAAGAACGTCATGGTCGCGCCCGCTGACGATGCCCCCGACGGGCTGTGGGTGATCGACTGGGAGGTCGCCCACGTCGGCGACCCCACCTTCGACCCCGCCTGGACCGTCGGGCACCTGCTCCTCAAGACGATGCACCACCCGGTCGCCGCGCCGGAGTACGCGGCCGCCGCCCGCCGCTTCCTCGCCGCGTTCGAGGCCGCCGTCGACGGCGCCGTCGTCCTCGACCCCGCACAACTGGTCCGCCAGACCGCCTGCCTGCTGATCGCCCGCGTCGACGGCACCAGCCCCGCGGCCTACCTCGACGACCACGCCGCGGCCCGCACCCGTGAGCTGGGCCGGCGGCTGCTGTCCGACGCCCCCACCACCGTGACCGACGCCTGGGAGGACCTGCCGTGACCGGCACCGCCATCGCCGAGCTGCGTGCCTGGGAGGCGCTCGATTCGCGCGGCCGTCCCACCGTCGGGGCGCAGGTCCTGCTCGACGGCGGCGCCTCCGGGCGGGCCACCGTGCCCTCCGGGGCGTCGACCGGCCGGCACGAGGCCCGTGAGCTGCGCGACGGCGGAACCCGCCACGGCGGCTACGGAGTCCGGAACGCGGTCGCGAACGTGACCGGCGAGCTCGCCGCCGCCGTCCGGGGACTCGACGCCGCGAACCAAGCGGGGGTCGACGCGACGCTGCGGGCAGCCGACGGCACCGACGACCTCGGCCGGCTCGGCGCCAACGCCGTGCTGGCCGTGTCGGTCGCGACCGCCGTGGCCGCCGCCGCGGGGCAGGGCGTCGCGACGTACGCCGCGGTCTCCGAACCCGGGGCGCGCCCGCTGCTGCCGCTGCCGATGGTCAACATCATCTCCGGCGGCGCCCATGCCGGCCGGTCCCTCGACGTCCAGGACTTCCTCGCCGTCCCTCTTGCTGCGGGCTCGTTCGCCGAGGCCATCGAGTGCTGCTCCCGGGTCCGGGCGGGCACCGCGGAGGTCCTCGCCGATCGCGGGTATGCCGTGGCGCTCGTTGCTGACGAGGGCGGGCTCGGGCCGGTGCTGCCCGACAACCGCAGCGCCCTCGACGTCCTCGTCGCGGGCATCGAGCGCGCCGGCCTGCAGCCCGGTACCGAGGTCGGGATCGCCATCGACGTCGCCGCCACGCAGTTCGCCACGGGCGAGTCCGAGTACACCCTCGCCGCCGAGGGCGGTCGCGTGCTCGACGCCGCGGGACTGGTCGGCGAGCTCGCCTCGTGGTGCGAGAGCTATCCGATCGTCTCGATCGAGGACGCCCTGGCCGAGGACGACTGGGCGGGCTGGCGCCGGGCCACCGAGGTGCTGGCCGGGCGGCAGCTGCTGGGCGATGACCTCTTCGTCACGGATCCGCGGCGGCTGGAGCGCGGCGTCGACGACGGTGTGGCCAACGCCGTGCTCGTCAAGCCCAACCAGATCGGCACGCTCACCGACGCCCGCGACGTCGTCCGCCGCGCGCAGGCCGCCGGCTACACGACCGTGCTGTCGGCCCGCTCGGGGGAGACCGAGGACGACTGGCTCGCCGACCTCGCTGTCGGGTGGCGCACCGGCCAGATCAAGGTCGGGTCCACCACCCGGTCGGAGCGCACCGCCAAGTGGAACCGGCTCCTGCAGCTCGAGTCCCAGCTCGGCGGAGGCGCCGACTACGCCGGCGCCGCGGCACTCCACGCCGGACGAGAGGCGGTGCGCTGATGTGGTTCGCGCTCGGCACCTTCGACGCCGACGGCACAGCGTTCCCCGGGCTGGTCGTCGACGACGCCGTCGTCGACCTGCGCTCGACCTTCGGTGGTGGCGCCTCCGTGGAGAGCCTGCTGCAGGACTGGGACGCCACGCTCGCCGTCGTGCACGACCTCGCCGAGGAGGCCGATGACCTGTCGTCGACCGCCCTCTCCGACCTGCGCGTTCTCGCCCCGGTCCGGCCCCGGCAGCTGTTGTGCGCCGGCGCCAACTACTTCCGCCACGTCCGCCAGATCGTCGCGAGCACGTTGCGCAACGGCGGGGACGAGCGCCAGGAGGACGACCTGCAGGCCGAGGCCGACCGGATCGCCCACGCCCGTGCCGCGTCCGGCACCCCGTTCCTCTTCCCCGGCCTGCCCAGCGCCGTGACCGGCCCGCACGACGACGTCGTCCTCTGGGGACCGGGCCTTCAGCACGACTGGGAGCTCGAGCTCGGTGTGGTCATCGGCCGAGCCGCCCACTGCATCGGGCCCGAGGAGGCCATGGACGTCGTGGCGGGCTACGTCATCGGCAACGACATCAGCACCCGCGACGTCATGAACCGTCCTGACCTGCCGATGACCGATTTCATCATGACCAAGAGCCGCCCGACGTTCTTCCCCATCGGTCCCTACCTGGTCCCGCGCGAGTGCGTCCCCGACCCGCGGGAGCTCCGGCTGACGCTGTCGGTCAACGGCGAGGTGATGCAGGACGACACCGTCGACGACATCATCTACGGGATCGGGGACCTCGTCAGCTACGCCTCGCACGCCGCCGTCCTCGGCCCGGGCGACCTGCTGCTCACCGGCTCCCCGGCGGGCAACGCCGGCCACCACGGCAACCGCTGGCTCGTGGCCGGCGACGTCATCGACGCGGAGATCACCGGCCTCGGGCGCCAGCGCAACCACTGCACGGCGCCACCGCCGTAGACCCCGAAGCTCCAGGTCAGGACGTCGGCGAGCCAGAGCGGGGTCGCAGATCGTTGCTCTACCGTCAGACGACGTTCGGGAAGCGGTACGGCTGGGTGCCGCCGGCGTCGACGACCTGGGTCGTGCCCGTGACGTAGCGCGCCTCGTCCGAG
>CADCTH010000552.1 GCA_902805495.1 uncultured Actinomycetospora sp. | reverse complement strand
TGGCGACGGTGCGCGCGACCTCGCGCCGCCCGCCGGGCACGGCGCCGCGGGTGGATCGGGTGCGCAGCCGGCGGCGCGTCTCGGCGGCCGAGGGACCGCGCACCCCGTCCACGGCCGCCGCGCCCGCGAACACGAGGCCGTTGAGCAGGCCGAGGGTGAGCAGGCCCAGGCCCAAGAGCCCGCCCGCGTCGACGATGTCCTCGGGGTCGGGACGGTCGAGCTGCCCGCCGTACGGCGCCTCGACGACGGCGGGGGCGGCGCCCGGCCCGGCGTCGCGGCGCGAGCCGGGCTCGGCGACCGCGGTCTCCAGGAGCACGAGCATCGCGCCGACGCAGAGCCCGGTGGCGACCACCGAGGCGGCCGCGCGCAGCGCAGACCGACGGCGCGCGGTCTCGCGCGCGGTCGGCGCGGCGTACGACATCGATCCCCCCGGCGGCCTCGGTCCGACCCGGTCTACCCCGCGGGCCGCGCCATCGCGACGCCTGCGCCGCACGATCACCCCGATGGGGTCTTCCTCTCCGGCGTGTCGCGTCGACGGGACGCCCGATCGGGGTCTAGACGGGCGCCGCGACGTCCTCCCGGGCGGCGGCCACCGCGAGGAAGTGCGGGTTGTGCATCACGCCGAGCACGTTGCCGAACGGGTCGACCACCGAGGCGGTGGTGAAGCCGGCGCCGTCGCCGTGCTCGGTGACCGGCTGGTACTCGCTGGCACCGAGGGCGAGGAGTCGCGCGACGGTGCCGGGCAGGTCGTCGACGTGCCAGTGGACGATCGCACCGCCGGGCTGCCGGGCGTCGCGTGCGGAGCCCCAGCGGCGGTCGATGATCCCGACGCCGTCGAGGGCGCGGTCGGCGAGAGCCGCGAGGCCGGCGTCGTCGTCGGGTCGCAGTTCGAGCCGCGGCGTCCGGAGCACGAGGCCGGCGAGGGGCCAGTGGCGCAGCGCGTCGTCGGGGTCGGGCTCCACGCCGCGCATGGTGCCGTCCTCAGGCGAGGTGCGTGTGCGGGCGGGGCCGGGCGACGCCGTCGACGACGACGTCCACCCGCTCGTCGTAGAACGCGACGAGCCCGGCGATGCGGGTGACGGCCGGGGCGGGCTGGTCGTAGGTCCAGGCGAGGTCGTCGTACCGGCCCGCGGGCGTGCGCACCGACCAGTACCGGCTGGTCACGCCCTTGTAGGGGCAGGCGGTGACGGTGTCCGACGGCTCCAGGACCGAGGGGTCGACCGCGGTCGCGTCGAGGTAGGCCCGCGTCGGGAGCCCGGTCTCGAACAGCAGCACGGGCGCGTCGGACTCCGCGAGCACCACCCCGTCGAGCTCCACCCGCACGCGCCGCCGCGAGCGCAGCGCGTCCACCCGCACGTACGGGCTGCGCGGGTGGACGTGCACCTGCTCGTCCTCCTCGAACCAGGCGTCGAGCGCGGTCCACGTCAGCGCCACGGTGCCGGCCAGCGCGCCGTCGACGTAGCGGTGCCCGGCGGGGCGGTCGCCGCCGGTGGCGCGCAGGGCGACGTCGCGCACGGTGCCGTGGGCGTCGGCCCGGGTGACGGTGTCCTCGAGCAGGACCGTGGCGTCGACGTCGGCGACCGGGATCGTCCAGCGCGGGTACCAGGGGTGCTCCCAGAGGTAGCGCGCGTCGATGGTGTCGACGACGACCCGCCCGTCGAGGCGCGCCCGGACCCGCCGCGGGCAGGGCTCGACGTGGCCGACGGGCACGGCCGGGCCGGGGACGCCGCTCACGATCGACGACGCTAGGTCCGTCCCGGCGCGGCGGCGCTACGGTGTGGTCCCGCTCACCTCGCTGCGGGCGGGAGGGTCGCGGCGACGTCCAGCACCTGCACCGATGCCGAACGGTCGTGCACGACCGAACGTGGGAGGGTGCGGCGGTGAACAGCGCGGGTCGACGAGACGGCCCGGACCCGAGCCCTGCGGGGACGGACGACGAGGCCGACCGGTGGCTCGTCGGCCGGGCCCGCGTCGGCGACCGGAGCGCCTACGAGGAGCTGGTCCGCCGGCACCGCGACCGGATCTACCGCATCGCCGTGCGCATGCTCGGCAGCCCCGCCGACGCCGACGACGTCGCGCAGGAGGTCGTCATCCAGCTCTGGACGGCGCTCGCGGGCTTCGGGGGCACGTCGGCGTTCACGACCTGGCTGTACCGGGTGGTGGTCAACCGCTGCCTCAACCACCGGCGCGCGCAGCGACCACACCGCGAGCTCGAGGACGCCGACCACCCGCGCGTGCCGGGACCCGAGCGGCGGGTGCTCGCGGGGGAGGAGCTGCAGGCCGGGCTCGCCGCGATCAGCGCCCTGCCCGAGGAGCAGCGGGTGCCGCTGGTGCTGGTGCAGCTCGAGGGTCTGTCCTACCGACAGGCTGCGGCGGTCACGAAGACGACGGAGGCTACGGTCCGGGGTCGCCTGGCCCGGGCCCGCGCCACGCTGATGGCGGAGATGAAGGACTGGACATGACCCAGGAGCGCACTCCCGACGTGGTGGCCCACCGCCGGCTGGCCTGCGGGCGGGACACGGCCGCCCTCGTCGACCAGGTCGCCGAGGGGGCCACCGACCGCCTCGACGAGCACCAACGCGACTGCCCGTACTGCCAGGCCGCCCTCGCCGAGTTCGACCGGCTGTGGGCGCCGGTGCGCGCCGTGTCGTCGCACCGGCCGCAGGCCCCGGACGGGTTGCTGGACGAGGCGCTGCGCCGCATCCGGGGCATCGCCGCCGATCCCGAGTACGGCCGGATCGAGGGACCGCGGGGCCGGACGCGCATCAGCGGGCGGGTGGTCGTGGCGCTCGCGCGGCACCTTGCGTCCCGCGTGCCGGGGGTGCGGGTGGCGCTGAGCCACGTGGTGGCGGCGGGCGACGGCCCCGAGACCAGCCTCGAGGACGGGCCCGAGGTCACCGCGGGCGTGGTCGGCGCGTCGACGGTCGTCGCGATCACCCTCGCCGCCGACTTCGGCCACGACCTCGTGGCGATGGGCGCGCGGATCCGGGCGACGGTGGAGGAGGGCATCCGCGCGCACACCGGGCTCGAACCGGTCGCGGTGCTCGTGCACGTCGACGACGTGCTGCTGTAGCGGCGGGGCCTCCGTCGGACCTCCGTCAGAACGGCGGGTCCGGGTCGAGGCCGGGCGCTGTCTCGCCGGCCGGGTCGCCGCGGGGGCGGCGCAGGGAGGCGAGCTGCGCGTTGGTGCGGCCGGCTCTGCGCGGCGCCGGCCCCGGGGCGCGCTCGTGGTCGTGCCCGTCGTCCATCGCTGCGCGCGTGCCCCCGGCCCGCGTTCGGTGGAGGCCGC
>CADCTH010000551.1 GCA_902805495.1 uncultured Actinomycetospora sp. | reverse complement strand
CCGTGCCTGCGGTGCGAGGACCTCGTCCGCGCCGAGGAGGACCCCGCGTGGCCCCGCGTCGCCGCGGAGCTGGGCGCGCGGCGCACGCCCGCGTCACCGGCGGCGGCCGCGGCGTGCGCGGCGCTCGCCGTCACCGAGGTGCTGGCCCTGCTGCGCGGGTCGACGCCGGCGTCGTGGGCCGCGACGCTGCACCTCGACGCCGACGGCGCCCGTCGTGCGTGTCCCGTGCGCCGCCACCCGGGTTGCGGGTGCGACGCGCTGGGCCCCCGCGGACGCCCCGACGTGCCGCGGACAGCCGCCGCCGTGGCGCCCGCCGTGACCCCCGGCATGGTGGAGGTCGCGTGACCTGACCGCGCCCCGCGCTCCGCGGCGGGGGAGAATGAGGTCGTGCCCGACGACATCCCCCGGAGATCGGTCCAGCGATCCGCGCGGCTGGCCTCGCTGCCGCTGGGCTTCGCGTCCCGGACCGCCGCCGGGTGGGGCCGGCGCCTCGCCGGGGGCGACCAGGGCGAGATCTCCGCCGACGTCGCCCGCAAGGGCGCTGAGCAGCTCTTCGCCGTGCTGGGCGAGCTCAAGGGCGGGGCCATGAAGTTCGGCCAGGCCCTGTCGGTGTTCGAGGCGGCGGTGCCGCCGGAGCTCGCCGAGCCCTACCGCGAAGCGCTCACCCGGCTGCAGACCGCCGCGCCGCCGATGCCGATCGCGCGCACCCACCGCGTGCTCGCCGAGCAGTTCGGGCGCGGGTGGCGCGACCGCTTCCGTGAGTTCGACGACACCCCCGCGGCCGCGGCCAGCATCGGCCAGGTGCACCGCGCCGTGTGGCACGACGGGCGCGACGTGGCCGTGAAGGTGCAGTACCCGGGCGCGGACGAGGCCGTCATGGCCGACCTGCGCCAGCTGCAGCGCTTCAGCCGCATGGTGCAGCCGCTGGTGCCGGGCATGGAGATCAAGCCGCTGCTCGCCGAGCTGCGCGACCGCATGGCCGAAGAGCTGGACTACCGCGACGAGGCCGACGCGCAGCGGGCGTTCGCGGCCGCCTACGACGGCGACGAGCACGTGGTCGTCCCGCGGGTCGTTGCCTCGGCGCCCAAGGCGATGGTGTCGGAGTGGATCTCCGGCACGCCGCTGTCGGCGATCATCCGCTCCGGCGAGCCCGAGGAGCGCGACCGCGTCGGGATGCTGCTCGCGCGGTTCCACTTCTCCTCGCCCGCGCGGGTCGGTCTGCTGCACGCCGACCCGCACCCCGGCAACTTCCAGCTCCTGCCCGACGGGCGGCTGTGCGTCATCGACTTCGGCGCCGTCGCCCGGCTGCCCGACGGCCTGCCCCACGAGCTCGGGCACATGCTGCGGCTGGCGGTCGAGGATCGCGCCGACGAGCTGGTGGAGCTGCTGCGCGAGCTCGGCTTCGTGCTGCCCGACGTGGACATCGGCCCGGACGAGGCGATCACCTACCTCGGACCGCTGACCGACCCGCTGCGCACCGAGAAGTTCCACTTCACGCGCGCGTGGATCCGCGGGCAGGCCGAGCGGCTCGGCGACCTGCGGCGCCCGGAGTTCACCACGGGCCGCGGGCTCAACCTGCCGCCGCAGTACCTCCTGGTGCACCGCGTGACGCTCGCGTCGGTGGCGGTGCTCTGCCAGCTCGACGCGGAGATCCCGCTGCGCTCGGTCTTCGAGCAGTGGCAGCCGGGGTTCCGGGCGGCCTAGCAACAGCCTCCGGGGCCCGGTGCGCACACCACGCGCACCGGGCCCCCCTCTCCCCTGTCGCAGGGGTCTCGGGCCGGGACTCCCGGCGATCGGGCAGGTCAGGCGACGCCCGCGGCCGCCCGGGCCGCGGCGAGCTCGGCGTCGCGGGCGAGGTCGGCCTTGGACGGCCGGCCCCGGGGCCGCTTCCGGGCGATCACGGCACCCCGGTCGAAGATCTCGCCGCCCCACACGCCGCAGTACTCCCGCCGCTCCAGCGCGCCTGCGAGGCAGGCCCGCCGCACGGGGCAGTCACCGCAGAGCCCCTTCGCCCGCTCGAGGTCGGCGGGGGCGTCGGAGAACCAGAGGTCCTCCTCGGCCTGCCGGCACGGCAGGTCGACGAGGGTCAGCGCGTCGAAGAGGTCGAGGTCGGGGATCTCGGGAGCGGGCGGGGGGGCGAGTCCGACGGGGGACACGGTCTACCTCCGGTGGGCGGTTCGGCGGGGGCCGGGAGCCGCGGAGGTCCGTCGTCACCTGCGGAGACGACGAAGGCCGCGGTCCCTGGAGCGGGTCCGCGGCCTCGTGGGTCGTACCGGTGGGTCCTGGTGCTCAGGCGCTCCACCGTCGAGGCGCGGACGGTCGCTGCGGGTCGGTCGGGAAGGTCAGATCGCGCTGGCGCAGGCGGGCGCTCTGGTGGAGCAACCCCTGCGGCTCGCACACGACGCCGCGGAACGGCGCGACCGCGTACGACGGCCAGCCCGCGACGGGACCCCCGGTGCCCGCGAACGTCACGATCTCCATCTCGACGGGCCCCCTTCCTGGCGCCTCGTGCGGTGTTCCTGCCCGACCGGCAGCCTCGTGCGCCGGTGTGTGCTCGACCGTAGGGGGACCTCCGCACGGCGGGCAACGTCTTTTCCGGGGATTTCCCGGGCCGCCCCGGTGAGGTCCGGGCGGGGCTGTCGGAGGTCTGGTCTAGCTTCGAACACATGAGCGAAGGTGGTGCTGTCGGGCCGGTCGAGCGGGAGGCGCTCGACCGGGTCCGCGATGGCATCACCGCGCTGCGCGCCGCCCAGTATCGGCTGCTGGAGGACGTCGCCGACCTGCAGCGCCTGGGGGTGGCGCAGCAGACGGGGGACCGGTTCACCGAGCGCCTGGTGCAGGAGCTGGGCCGGTTCAACCGCCGTGACGCCGACCGGTTGGTCGACGAGACCGCCGACCTCGTCCCCCGGCTCTCGCTGTCGGGTGAGCCGCTGCCGGCGCGGCTG
>CADCTH010000550.1 GCA_902805495.1 uncultured Actinomycetospora sp. | reverse complement strand
TCGCCGCGCCCGGCTGGTCGACCTCGGCCGGCGCCCGCGGCGCGCTCGTCGCGGCCGGCGTCGGCCTGTGTCTCGACGAGACCGGCGTGCACCGCCTCGGCGTGGGCGGGGCGACCGTCCGCTCGTGGCACGGTCCGGTGGTCACCGGCGAGCCGCGGCGCTCCCTGCTGACCTTCCCGGCCCGCCGCCGCCCGGAGCCCGACCTGGTGCACCTCGCCCTGACCACGACGACCCCGCCCGGGCAGGCCGGGGCCCTGGTCGACGCGGCCCTCGACGGCGGCGCGACGCCGCTCGCCGCGTCCGAGCTCGTGCTCCGGCGCGCCCCGCGCCGTCCCGGCGCCGCCGGCGACCCGGAGCAGTGGTCGATCACGGCATAGGTGGAGGTGCGCTGCGCGCACGTGAGCAGAAATCGGTGCTCCAGCACCGATTCCTGCTCACGTGGCGAACGCCACCCCCCGCGGCGCGATGCGGAGGTCGGTGCCCTCGGGGCGCAGGTTGCTGAACAGCTGGTAGTGCAGGTCCGGGTTGGCCAGGACGGCCTCGTGGATCGGCACCGCGAGGGGCGGGGCGACCGCGCGCAGGTAGTCCACGGCCTCCGAGGCCTTGAGCCACGGCGCCGCGGTGGGCAGCAGCAGGACGTCCGGGGTGCGCGCGGGGACGGTGAAGGAGTCGCCGGGGTGCAGCACGCTGCCGTCGAGCAGGTAGCCGTTGTTGGCGATCTGCGGGATGTCGGGGTGGATCACCGCGTGGTCGCCGCCGACCACCTCCACCGTGGTGCCGCCGACGGTGAACGTCTCGCCGGGCTCGCGGACGGTGTGGGCGATGTCCCGCTCCCGCAGCTGCTCCGCCGTCCCGGTGTCGACCACCAGCTGGGCGTCCGGGTTCTGCCCGAGCAGGGCCGGCAGCTTGTCCAGGTCGAGGTGGTCGGGGTGCTGGTGGGTGACGAGGACCGCGTCCAGCCCCTCGAGCGTCTCCCAGCCCGAGGAGAAGGCGCCGGGGTCGAGCAGGATGCGGGCCGAGCCGGTGTCCGCGACGACGCACGAGTGACCGAGGTGCACGAGTTCCACGCCACCCCGATACCCCGGCAGGGGCCCGGTAACCTGGGACGCGTGGCCCGCGTGATCGTCGATGTCCTGCCCAAGGCCGAGATCCTCGACCCGCAGGGCCAGGCCGTGGCCCGGGCGATGGGTCGCCTGGGGGTCTCCGGCGTCGCCGACGTCCGCCAGGGCAAGCACTTCGAGCTCGAGGTCGACGACACCGTCGACGACGCCGAGCTCGAGCGGATCGCCGGCACGCTGCTGGCCAACCCCGTGATCGAGGAGTGGGTCGTGCGGAGGGTGTCGCCGTGACGCGCATCGGCGTCATCACGTTCCCGGGCACGCTCGACGACGTCGACGCGGCGCGGGCGGTCCGCTACGCCGGCGGCGAGCCCGTCGCGCTGTGGCACGACGACGCCGACCTGCACGGGGTCGACGCCGTGGTCGTGCCCGGCGGTTTCTCCTACGGCGACTACCTGCGCGCCGGCGCCATCGCGGCCCGCTCGCCGGTGATGGGGCCGGTGGTCGAGGCCGGTCGCGCGGGCATGCCGGTGCTGGGCATCTGCAACGGCTTCCAGATCCTCTGCGAGGCCGGGCTGCTCCCGGGTGCGCTCGTGCGCAACCACGGCCTGCGGTTCGTCTGCCGCGAGGTCGGGCTGCGCGTCGAGGCCGCCACGGCGTGGACCTCGTCGTTCACCGTCGGCCAGGAGCTGCGCGTGCCCCTGAAGTCGGGCGAGGGCCGCTACGTCGCCGACGCCGCCACCCTCGACGCGCTCGAGGCCGAGGGCCGCGTGGTGTTCCGCTACACCGAGCCCGCGCCCAACGGCGCGCTGCGCGACATCGCCGGGGTCAGCTCGGCCGACGGCCGCGTCGTCGGGCTCATGCCGCACCCCGAGCACGCCATCGACGCCCTGACGGGGCCGGGCACGGACGGGCTGGGTCTGTTCACCTCCGTGCTCGCCCAGCTGACGGCGACAGCCGGCCTCCGCTGACGGGGACGCGGAGCGACGAAGGAGCTCGCGGGCGCGGTCAGCTGGGAGGATCTAGGGCAGCAGCGTGACGCGGAGCTCCCACAGGTCGGCGTAGACCATCAGCATGCGCCCGCCGAGGTGCAGCACGAGGCCGCGCATCTCGTCCGGGCGCTCGACGTGGGTGAGCAGGCGGGACACGTCCTCGAGCGCCTCGCCCGCGACCTCGGCGAACGGCTCGTCGTCGGTGACGTCGCGACCGCCCGGCTCGGTGGGCTGCACCGCGGGGAGCAGCGGCACGACCGTGTCGCCCCGCGCCCCGGGGGCCAGGGCGAGCACGACGACACCGCCGGAACCGTCGTCGAGCAGGAACTCGAGCATGCCCTGCGCGGCGTCCACGTGCGGGCGCACGCTGGCGGGGACGCGGCCCGCGAGCTCGAGCTCGTGGCGGCGCACCCCGATCAGCTCGCGGTCTAGCACCAGGCGGAGCAGGGCGAGGCCGTCGGCCCCACCCCGGTCGGAGGCGGTGAGGACCGCGTCACCGGACGCCGGGCCGGTCGCCGAGGAGACGGAGGCGGTGGTCATGGCTCCACTATGTATCGAGGGTCCGACACCCCCGGGGATTGGACGACACGCCAGCACCGTGTCGCGGTGAAATGACCTTGTTGGACCATGAGCGGCCATTCGATCGGATGAACGGCCTAGCGGGTTGCCGCTCACGGCGGTGCGCACGGTGGACGTGTGGTGGACGTCGACCGGTGGACGTGGTGATGTCCACCGGTCGTGGTTTCGTGACCGCCGGTCGTGGGTAGCTGCGCGCTCGTCGCGCCGACCCCGCCGGGGAGACCGTGCTCATGGCCCCGGGACCCACTCGCGTGCGCGTCCTACCCTCGTGGGGTGACGCTCTCCCAGGGTCCGGCCCCCGTCGACGCCGCGCCACCCGAGGCGCCCCCGCTCCCGTCCGTCGACGACGTCGAGAACGCCACCGCGACGCCCGACGAGCCCCAGCCCCACGCCGCGCTCGGCCTGCGCGACGAGGAGTACGCCCGCATCCGGGAGATCCTCGGGCGGCGCCCCACCGAGGCCGAGCTGGCCATGTACTCGGTGATGTGGTCGGAGCACTGCTCCTACAAGTCCTCCAAGGTCCACCTGCGCCGCTTCGGCGAGACCACCACCGAGGCGATGCGCGCGCGCCTGCTCGCCGGCATCGGCGAGAACGCGGGCGTGGTCGACGTCGGCGACGGCTGGGCCGTCACCTTCAAGATCGAGTCGCACAACCACCCGTCGTACGTGGAACCCCACCAGGGCGCGGCCACCGGCGTCGGCGGCATCGTGCGCGACATCATGGCGATGGGCGCCCGGCCGGTCGCGGTGATGGACGCGCTGCGCGTCGGCCCGCTCGACGCCCCCGACACCGCGCGCGTGCTGCCCGGCGTCGTCTCCGGGGTCGGCTCCTACGGCAACTGCCTGGGCCTGCCCAACATCGGCGGCGAGGTCGTCTTCGACCCCGGCTACGCCGGCAACCCGCTGGTCAACGCCCTGTGCGTCGGCGTGCTGCGCCACGAGGACCTGCACCTGGCGTTCGCCTCGGGCGCCGGCAACAAGATCGTGCTCTTCGGCGCCCGCACGGGACTCGACGGCATCGGCGGGGTCTCGGTGCTGGCGTCGGAGACGTTCGCCGAAGGCACGGGCCGCAAGAAGCTCCCGAGCGTGCAGGTCGGCGACCCGTTCGCCGAGAAGGTGCTCATCGAGTGCTGCCTCGAGCTGTTCTCGGGCGGGCTCGTGGTCGGTATCCAGGACCTCGGCGGCGCCGGGCTGTCGTGCGCGACGAGCGAGCTCGCCAGCGCCGGCGACGGCGGCATGCACGTCGACCTCGACGCCGTGCCGCTGCGCGCCGAGAACATGACCGCCGCCGAGATCCTCTCCAGCGAGTCGCAGGAGCGGATGTGCGCCGTGGTCACGCCGGAGAACGTCGACGCGTTCATGGCCGTGTGCCGGCGCTGGGACGTCACGGCGACCGTCATCGGCGAGGTCACCGAGGGCGACCGGCTGCGCATCACCCACCGCGGCGCGACCGTCGTCGACGTCCCGCCGCGCACCGTCGCCCACGACGGCCCCGTCTACCAGCGGCCTTACGCCCGTCCCGACGACCAGGACGCGCTGCAGGCCGACACCGTGGCGGGGCGCCCGCGGCCCTCGGGAGCGGCGGAGATCGCCGCGCAGGTGCGCACGCTCGTCGCCTCGCCGGCGCTCGCGTCGCGGACCTGGGTCACCGAGCAGTACGACCGCTTCGTGCGCGGCAACGTCACCTCGGCCGCGCCCGCCGACGCCGGCGTGGTGCGGGTGGACGAGTCCAGCGGGCGGGGCGTGGCGGTGTCGATCGACGCCAACGCCCGCTTCTGCCGGCTCGACCCGCGCGCCGGCGCCCAGCTGGCGCTCGCGGAGTCGGTGCGCAACGTCGCCTCCTCGGGCGCGGTGCCGGTCGCGGTGACCGACTGCCTGAACTTCGGCTCGCCGGAGGACCCGGGCGTGATGTGGCAGTTCGCCGAGGCGGTCGCCGGCCTGGCCGACGGGTGCGCGGCCATGGGCCTGCCCGTCACCGGCGGGAACGTCAGCTTCTACAACCAGACCGGCACGACGGCGATCCTGCCGACGCCGGTGGTCGGGGTGCTGGGGATCCTCGAGGACGTGACGCGCTCGATCACGTCGGGGCTGGGGCCGGAGGGCCACGCGGTGTGGCTGCTCGGCGAGACCCGCGACGAGCTCGACGGCTCGACCTGGGCGGGCGTGGTGCACGACCACCTCGGCGGCCTCCCGCCGCGCGTCGACCTCGCTGCCGAGGCGCGGCTGGCGGAGCTGATGGCCGGCGCCGCCGTCGACGGCCTGCTCTCCGGCGCCCACGACCTCTCCGACGGCGGGCTCGCCCAGGCCCTCGTCGAGGCGGCCGTGGCCACGGGCCGGGGCGCGACGATCGCCCTGCCCGCCGGCCCCGACGGCCTGGACGCGGCCACCGTGTTGTTCTCGGAGTCGGCGGCGCGGATGCTCGTCACCGTCGCCCCGGGCGACGAGGCCGAGCTGGCCCGCCGCTGCGCCGAGGCGGGCCAGCCCGCGGCGCGCCTGGGCGAGGTCGGCGGGGACGCCCTGGTCATCGCGGGCGTCGAGCCCCTCCCGCTCGCGGAGCTCCGCGCCCTCGGCGAGGCGACCCTGCCGGCGGCGCTCGATTAGCAGCGAACGCGCTGTTCGCTGCTTCTATGCGCGCGAACTCCCCGTTCGCTCGCTCCGCACCCAGGCCTCGACGAACGCGCGCCCGTAGCGCCGGTATCCACGGCCGTTGGGGTGGGCGAGGTCCGGTCCCGCCTCCCACACGTGGATGCCGTGCGTCGCGGCCTCGAGCGCGACGGGCCGCAGTCCCGGGTGGGCGGCGACCACCTCGCGCGCGACCCCGGCGAGCCCCATTCCCCGCTCGCGCACGACGCCGCGCAGCAGCGCCGGGACGTCGGCGACGAGCGCGCCGGCGGGCAGGGCCGCGACGACGGCGTCGAGGTCGCGGCGGAAGTCCTCGGGCGCCACGTCCTGGGCGGCATCGTTGGTGCCCACCGCGAGGGCCACAACCGTTCGGGGTCCGGGCGCCGGCATCGCGGGCAGCTGGCGCGCCCGCACGTCGTCGACCGTCGC
>CADCTH010000549.1 GCA_902805495.1 uncultured Actinomycetospora sp. | reverse complement strand
GTCGGTCGCCCAGCACGCCCGGATAGTCGAGCTCGCCCGCACCGGTGACGCCGAGGGCGCGGCCCGCGCCAATCGGGAGAACTGGCTGACGCTGCGCCCCGAACAGGAGCCCCATGTCGCTGGATGACTTCGAGCGCTACCCGCTGCTGTTCGGGCCGAGCCCGGTCCACCGTCTCGAGCGCCTGACCGCGCACCTGGGCGGGGCGACGATCTGGGCCAAGCGCGAGGACTGCAACTCCGGCCTGGCCTACGGCGGCAACAAGACCCGCAAGCTCGAGTACATCGTCCCCGACGTGCTCGCCTCCGGCGCCGACACGATCGTCTCGATCGGCGGCTACCAGTCCAACCACACGCGCCAGGTCGCCGCCGTCGCCGCCAAGCTGGGGCTGAAGGCCCACCTGGTGCAGGAGAAGTGGGTGGACTGGCCGGACGCGGTCAACGACAAGGTCGGCAACATCCTGCTGTCGCGGATCATGGGCGCCGACGTGCGGCTGGACTCGGCGGGCTTCGACATCGGCATTCGCGACTCGTGGCAGCGCGCGCTGGAGGAGGTCCGCGCGGCGGGCGGGACGCCGTACGGGATCCCGGCCGGGGCCTCGGAGCACCACCTCGGCGGCCTCGGGTTCGCGCACTGGGCGCGCGAGGTGGAGCAACAGGAAGCCGAGCTCGGCGTCTTCTTCGACACGATCGTCGTCTGCACCGTCACCGGCTCGACGCACGCCGGGATGATCGCCGGCTTCGCCGGCCAGGACCGACCGCGCCGGGTGCTCGGCATCGACGCCTCCGCCACGCTGGCGAAGACGCGCGACCAGGTGGAGCGGATCGCCCGGCACACCGCGGCGCTGATCGGGCTCGGGCGCGAGCTGCGGGACGACGAGATCACCGTGCTGGAGGGGTGGGCCGGGGATCTGTACGGCATCCCGGTGGCGTCGACGATCGACGCGATCCGGCTGACCGGCGAGCTCGAGGGCATGATCATCGACACCGTGTACGAGGGGAAGTCGATGGCCGGCCTGATCGATCTGGTGCGGTCCGGCGAGATCGCCCCGGACTCGACCGTGCTCTACGCCCACCTCGGCGGACAGCCCGCGCTCAATGCCTACGCCGGCGCGTTCTCGTAGCCCGGGCGTCGGTGGCCCTCGCTGTCGTCGACACATGAGCAGCGCGGCCCCGGAGACGATGGCTGGCGAGCTACCGCCCCTGCCACCGGTCGGTGCTTCTCCCCGCGTGGTGCGGGCCGGGCTCCACCCCGAGCACCACGAGGCGTTCGACCGCGCGTTCCGGGCGGCCCTCGACGAGGCGGGACGCGAGCTCGACCTACAGCCGGTGCACGAGGTCGCCGAGCACTGGCGCCGCCACGCCTGGATCACGCGTGACCGGGAGCAGCATCGCCGGATCGTCCGCGAGGCCGTCGAAGAGTTGACGGGCGAGCCTCCGCCGGGCGGCGAGTCGACACGGGCGTCCGAGGCTCGGCTCTGACACGAGGACCAGCGGCGCGTCGACCTCCTCCTGGTGCAGTGCGCCTGACGCCCGACGCGTGACCCCGCCACGGTGGCGGGTACTGGCGCGGGGAGACGGATCACCGCCGACGAGGAGGCACCCCGTGGCCCACCAGCCGCCCGACCCCTACGACTTCCTGCCCGACGTCGCGTCGTTCAGCGTCACGAGCAACGACGTCGCCGACGGGCAGACGCTCCCGAACGCACAGGTCAGCGGGATCATGGGCGCCGGGGGCGAGGACGTGTCGCCCCAGCTGGAGTGGTCGGGCGCGCCCGAGGGCACGAAGAGCTTCGCGGTGACCTGCTACGACCCTGACGCCCCGACGGCCAGCGGGTTCTGGCACTGGGCGGTCACCAACATCCCCGCCTCCACGACGTCGCTGCCGCGGGACGCCGGCGACCCCGAGAAGGGTCTCCTCCCAGAACAAGCGATCACGCTGGCCGGCGACTCCGGCGCGAAGCGCTTCATCGGCGCCGCGCCGCCGCCCGGGCACGGCGAGCACCGCTACATGTTCGTGGTGCACGCGATCGACGTGGAGGACCTCGGGGTCGGCGCCGACGCCACGCCCGCGTTCCTCGGCTTCAACCTCTTCTTCCACAGCATCGGGCGCGCCAGGATCACCCCGACCTACGACATCCAGAGCTGACACCGAGGGGGCGGAGTGGCCGAGGAGGACCCCGACCGCCCGCCCCCACCGTCGCTCGATCGGGTCCAGGCGTTCAGCGACGGCGTCTTCGCCATCGCGATCACGCTGCTGATCCTGCCGCTGACCGAGGCCCAGGTCCGCGATGGCCACGTCGTCGAGGACCTGCTCGCCCTCCAGCACCAGTTCCTGGGCCTCGGGCTGAGCTTCGTCGTCATCGGGCGATTCTGGCTGCTGCACCACGAGGACCTGCGCAGGATGACGGCCGCGGGCCGGCGGATGCTCGTCGCCAACCTCGTCTTCCTGTTCTTCATCGTGCTCCTCCCGTTCCCCACCGCCCTGCTGGGCGAGGGGGACAGCGCGGCGGCGACGGTCATCTACGCGCTGACGCTGATCGCGACCTCGTCGAGTGGCCTGGCCCTGTGGTGGAGCGCCGAGCGCGACGGCGTGGTCGACGTGGAGTACGGCCGGGGGTGGGGGCGCAGGAAGTACTGGGCCACGGGAGCGGTCGTTCTCGGCTTCCTGCCGTCGCTACCGCTCGCGATCCTCTCGCCGTCCTGGGCGCGGATCAGCTGGGCGCTCGTCATCCCGCTGGGCATGCTCGCTGACTGCCTCGAGGAGCGTCGACGCTAGGAGCGGTCGCGCCGCTGCAGGCCACGCAGGACGACGGCGGCGTAGACGGCGACGACCAGCAGCAAGACGCCGATCACAGCGCTCGCCCACAGCGACGTCACGACGCCGTAGACCAGCGCGGCGAGGCCCAGCACGCTCCCGATCCCGACGAGCAGGGACAGGCGCGTGCGCCGCCCGCGGCGGTCGGGTCCGGGCGCGATCACGGCGCGGAGAGTACGCACCTTCCCCGGCGCCCCGTCGGGCACGAAGCTGATCGGCATGGTGACGGGCGAGCAGGTGCACCCCGAGGACGTCGACGCCTGGCGCGCCTGGCTCAGCGAGCACCACGACCGCGGCACCGGCGTCTGGCTCGTGACGTGGAAGGCGCGCACGGGGCGCCCGACCGTCGGCTACGAGGAGTCCGTCGAGCAGGCCCTGTGCTTCGGGTGGATCGACAGCACCCACCGCTCGCTCGACGACGAGCGCTCGATGATGTGGTTCGCCCCGCGCCGGCGCGGCAGCGGCTGGGCGCGCTCGAACAAGCAGCGCATCGAGCGGCTCGAGGCGGCGGGCCTGATGGCTCCGGCCGGGCGCGCGCTGATCGATGCGGCCAAGGCCGACGGGTCGTGGACGATGCTCGACGACGTCGAGGACCTGGTGGTCCCGCCCGACCTCGCCGAGGCGTTCGACGCCCACCCGGGCGCGGGCGAGTACTGGGAGACGCTGTCCCGCTCGCCGCAGCGGGCGATGCTCGCGTGGATCGCCGAGGCCAAGAGGCCCGCGACCCGGGCCGGGCGCATCGCGCAGATCGCGGAGCGGGCGGCGGCCGGGGAGATCGCGTTCCCGCGCCCCGCGGGCGGGTAGTCGAGAGGTCATGATGACCGTGATCACCCATGTCAACCTCACGCCCGGCCGCGAGCCCGAGTGGGACCAGGCGATGCGCGACCGCCTCGAGACCGCCCGCGAGAAGGAGGGCTGGGTGGGCAACCAGCTCGTCATCCCGCTCGACGCGCCCAACGAGCGGACGGTGATCGGCACCTGGACGACCCGCGCCGCGTGGGAGGCGTGGCACTCCGACGAGGCGTTCCTCGAGACCCGCGAGCGCATGGAGGGCCTGCAGGACGGCCCGAGCGACACGAGCTGGTACGAGGTCGTGTCCGACGAGCGCGCCTGAGGCCAGGATGACCGGGTGACCGCACCCTGGGTCCTCGACGAGGACGACGCGCTGGAGCTGCTCGCCTACCTCGTGACCGCGGCGCGCACGCAGGTCGACGAGGCCGCCGAGTACGGACCGATGCGGCTGCTGACCGCCGCCCACCGCCTCGCCGAGGCGATGGGTCCGCGCGCCTCGGCGGACACGGCCGAGGCGCTCGCCGGGCCGCTGGCCGCGATGCCGCTGCTCGCCGTGCCCCGCGACCGGGCGGAGTACGTCGAGCAGCTCGACGGAGCGTGCCGGTCGCTGGCCGCGCACCTCACGCAGCGGTACGGCTCGTGACCGACCCCGTCGTCGATCCTGTCCTCGCCGCCATCCGTCGCCGGCGGGTGACGCGGGCGATGACCGACGAGCCGGTGGCGCGCGAGCAGGTCGAGACGATCCTCGAGGCGGCGCGCTGGGCGCCGACCGCGGGCAACCGGCACCTGCAGCGCTTCGTGGCGACGACCCACCCGGGGACGCTGCGGGTGCTGCGGATGGTGTCGCCCGGGATGATCGCCCGCCCGACGGCGGCGATCACCGTGTGCGTGGACCGGGGGCTGGCCGCGAACTACGGCTTCCGTCCCGAGACCCCGGGCCCGTGGATCGACGTCGGCACCGCGACCGCCACGATCCTGCTCGCCGCGCAGGCGGTGGGCCTGGGCGCGGGGCCCGTGAGCTCGTTCAGCCGCGCGGCCGTCGGCGTCGCGCTCGACCTGCCCGAGGGCTGGAGCCCCGAGCTGATCGTCGGCCTCGGTCACCCCGCGCCGCAGCAGCCGGGCGCGATGACACCGGGGCGTCGTGTCACCTGGCAGGACCTGACGCGCTGGGTCCCCGAGGGCTGACCTCAGTGGCCGCGGAACGCCTCCGCGAGCCACCAGGAAGGCTCGTCGGCGACGACCTTCGCGTCCACCACGAGCGGGCGGTCGCGCGGTCCGTCGAGCCAGGCGCGCACCCCGGCGAGGTCGTCGACGGAGCGCACCACGAGCCCCTCGCACCCGAAGCCCCGGCCGATCGCGGCGAGGTCGCGGTCGGGGAAGGTCACGGTCGCGTGGTCGGCGCCGGCGAAGTGGTGCACCTCGGCGCCGTAGGCGGCGTCGTCGTAGACCACCACGAGCAGCGGTAGCGCCAGCCGGGCCGCGGTCTCGAGCTCGGCGACGCCCATGAGGAACCCGCCGTCGCCCAGGGCGGCGACGGTCAGCCGGTCCGGCCGGGCGATCGCGGCCCCGAGCGCGGTCGCCAGCCCCAGCCCCACCGACTGGAACGCCTGGGTGAAGCAGAAGCCGGCGGCGTCGGGCACCGCGAGGTAGGCGGCGGGGTAGCCCATGAAGTTGCCGGAGTCGGTCGCGACGGTGCGGTCGGCGGGCAGCAGCGCGTCGAGGCGGGCCGAGAGCACCCGGGGGTCGATCCGCTCCCCGGTCAAGGTGTCGTCGACGGGCAGCGTCGCCCACCAGCCCTCGGCGTCGATCCGCGCCGCCAGCTCGGGGCTGCGGTAGCCGGACGAGGGCGTCACGACCGCCAGGACGTCGCGGGCGGTCTCGGCGACGTCCCCGACCACGCCCTGGTCGATCGGGTGGTGGGCCCCGAGCGCGGCGGGGTCGTCATCGATCTGCACGACGGTGGCGCCGTCGCCGTTCAGCGCGCCGTGGCGCGTCGTCCACATCGTCAGCGACGCGCCCCAGGCCACGACGACGTCGGCCTGCGCGACGAGCTGCGCGGCGAGCGGCGTCGCGAACCCGCCGCAGAT
>CADCTH010000548.1 GCA_902805495.1 uncultured Actinomycetospora sp. | reverse complement strand
GGCTGCGTAGCGTCGCGCCCGGCGTCCGCCGCCTGACAGGCGGCATCCAGAGCTTCCGCCAGTGACCTGCCGGCGCTGACCGCCTCGTCGAAGGCGTCCACTGCGGGCGCGAGGGCGTCGACCATCGTCTTGTCGCCGAGCTCGGCCTTGCCGCGGGCGACCACGCCCTCGAGGCCCGCGCGCAGCGCCTTCGCGAACGTCCCGGGGTCGAGCGTCGCGGCACCGCCCGTGGCCGGCGCCATGCGCAGGAACAACGTGCCGTAGAGCGGGCCGCTCGCTCCCCCGACCGACTTCACCAGCGTCATGCCGGTCTGCTTGAGCACCGCGGCCGGGTCCCCGGCGGGCGCGGTGGTGAGGGCGTCGAGCACCGCGCTCATCCCGCGGTGCATGTTCGCGCCGTGGTCCGCGTCGCCGATCGCGGAGTCGAGGGCGGTCAGGTCGTCCCGCTGCTCGGCCACGGCCGCCGCGAACGTCCGCAGCCAGCGCTGGAGGGCCTCGGTGTCGACGGTGTCGACGGCGTCGACCGCCATCACATCCCCCACCGCAGGCCGAGGGTGGCGACCGGGGCGTCCCAGAGCCGCAGCAGCTCGTCGTCGAAGCGCGTCAGGGTCACCGAGCAGCCGGCCATGTCGAGGCTGGTGATGTACGGGCCGACGAGCGAGCGGACCGGGACGACCCCGGCCGCGTCGAGGAGGCTGGCGATCTCGGCGTACATGAGGTGCAGCTCGAGCAGCGGGGTGGCGCCCATGCCGTTGACGAACGCGAGCACGCCGTCCCCGCCGCTGAAGTCCAGGTCGGCCAGGAGCGGCTCCACGAGCATCCGGGCGATCTCGCGGGCGGGCGCCAGCGGGACGCGACGGCGGCCGGGCTCGCCGTGGATGCCGATCCCGATCTCGATCTCGTCGTCGGGCAGGTCGAAGGTGGGGCTGCCCTTGGCGGGCACCGTGCAGGAGGTCAGCGCCATCCCCATGCTGCGGGTGGCGCCGTTGACCCGGCGCGCGAGGTCGGCCAGGTCGGACAGGGAGCGGCCCTGCTCGGCGGCCGCCCCGACGATCTTCTCGACCGGGATGGCCGCCCCCGTCCCGCGGCGGCCGGCGGTGAAGAGGCTGTCCTCGACGGCGACGTCGTCGTCGATGACGACCGCCTGGACCTCGGTGTCGGTCTCCGCGGCGGCGAGCTCGGCGGCCATGTCGAAGTTCATGACGTCGCCGGTGTAGTTCCACACGAGGTGCAGCACCCCGGCGCCGCCGTCGACGTTCTTGGTGGCCTCGGCCATCTGGTCCGGCACCGGGGACGTGAACACCTCGCCCGCGCAGACCGCGTCGAGCATCCCGGGACCGATGAACCCCGCGTGCGCGGGCTCGTGCCCGGAGCCCCCGCCCGAGAGCAGACCGACCTTGCCCGACACCGGCGCGTCCGCGCGGTAGATGATGCGGTTCTCGTGGTCGACCCGCAGCTGGGGGTGGGCACGCTCGACCCCGCGCAGCGATTCCGCGACGAGGTCGGCCGGGTCGTTGAGAAGCTTCTTCATGGAACGCTCCTGGGACGGAGCCCGGGTGTGGGGCTCGCTACGGGCAGGGTCAGCCTCTGCACCGCGACCCGGCGGGGGACGCCGTCCGTGGCCCCCGCGATTCCACCCCCTCGGGCCGGTGTCGGGGAAGCCCGCAGGTCCGGTCATCGGGCACGGGGGCCTCCGACGGCGAGGACCTCGCGGAGAGGCGCGGGTCGCGGCACCATCTGTAGGCCATGAACGCTCCCGCCGACCCGCCGCTGTTGCGCGCGCCGGGCCCCCTGGACGGCACGGGGATCGGCGCCTACCGCGAGTACCTGTCCTCGACGGGTGAGCTGGAGTTCGACGATTACGGGGCGATGTGGCGCTGGTCGGTGGCCGAGCCGGAGGCGTTCTGGGCGTCGATCTGGGACCACTACGGGGTGCCGGGCACCTACGACCGGGTGCTCGGCTCGTCGGCCATGCCGGGGGCGGAGTGGTTCCCGGGAGCCCGGCTGAACTACGCCGCGCACATGCTCGGCACCGACGAGGACATCGACCGCACGGCGATCGTCGCCCGCTCGCAGACGCGCGAGCCCCGCGAGCTCACGTTCGGCGAGCTGCGCGACCAGGTGGCCCGGGCCCGTGCCGGCCTGGTGCGCCTCGGGGTGACGGAGGGCGACCGGGTCGTCGGGTACCTCCCGCACGTCCCGGAGACGATCGTGGTGTTCCTGGCCGCAGCGAGCCTCGGGGCGATCTGGGCGGCCTGCGCGCCGGAGTTCGGCGCCCACAGCGTCGTCGACCGGCTCGGCCAGCTCGAGCCGACGGTGCTGCTCGCCGTTGCCTCGTACCGGTACGGGGACAAGGAGATCGACCAGCGCGACGAGCTGGCGCGGATCCGCGAGGGCCTGCCGACGGTCCGGCAGGTCATCGGCCTCGACTACGGGCCGCACCCGGTACCGGACGCCATGACGTGGGACGAGCTGCTCGCCGAGCCGGGGCCGCTGTCCTTCGAGCAGGTCCCGTTCGACCACCCGCTCTACGTGCTGTTCTCCTCGGGCACGACCGGACTGCCGAAGGCGATCGTCCACGGCCACGGCGGCATCCTGCTCGAGCACCTGCGGCTGTTCGGCCTGCACTTCGACATCCACCCCGGCGACCGGGCACTGTGGTTCACCACCACCGCCTGGGCGATGTGGAACATCACGATCTCGGTACTGCTGCACCGCGGCGCGATCGTCCTGCTCGACGGGAACCCGCTGTGGCCGGACCTGGAGGCGCAGTGGCGGCTCGCCGCCGAGACCGGTGTCGCGCTGCTGGGCGCCAGCCCCGGCTACCTGATGGCCTGCCGCAGGGCCGGTGTCGTCCCATCCCGCTGGCCCCAGCTGCGCCAGCTGGGGACGACCGGGGCACCGCTGCCCCCGGAGGCGTTCGACTGGGTCTACGAGCACCTCGGCCCGGACGTGGTCCTCAACCCGTTCAGCGGCGGGACCGACGTCTGCACCGGCTTCGTCGGCGGCGGACCCTGGCAGCCGGTGTACCGCGGCGAGATGTCCGGTCCCGCGCTCGGCCACGATGTCGCCGCGTTCGACGAGGACGGCAACCGGGTCGTCGAGCAGCTGGGCGAGCTCGTCGTGCGGGCACCGATGCCGTCGATGCCGGTCGGGTTCTGGAACGACCCGGACGGCGAGCGCTACCGCGAGGCCTACTTCGACACCTTCCCGGGCGTCTGGCGCCACGGGGACTGGGTGCGGTTCACCGACCGCGGCACCTGCGTGATCACGGGGCGCTCCGACGCGACGCTGAACCGCGGCGGCGTGCGCCTGGGCACCGCCGAGTTCTACGACATCGTCGAGGACATGCCCGAGGTGGCCGATTCGCTGGTCGTGCACCTCGAGGACGACGGCGGCGGGTCGGGCGACCTGCTGCTGTTCGTCGAGCTCGCGCCCGGCGCCGAGCTCGACGACGACCTCCGCGCCCAGATCGCCCGGGAGCTGCGGCGCAACCTGTCCCCGCGCCACGTGCCCGACCTGATCGCGGCCGTCCCGGCGGTGCCGCGCACGCTGACCGGCAAGAAGCTCGAGCGACCAGTCAAGCAGGTGCTGCGCGGCCGGCCCGTCGAGGAAGTGATCAGCCCGGACGCCGTGCGGGGAGCCGACGCGGTGCCGGCCTTCCGGGACGCCTTCGACGCGTTGCGCTGACGCATCGGGACCGCATCGGGGAGGTGTGCCGCGGGGGCTGTGAGGTGCGCCCTGGACGGGTCGTGGTGCTCACCTACCGGACGTCGACTCCGCACCGCGCGCGCTGAGGTACCGGATCGGCGGGATCAGCAGCCGGTAGATCGTGCGGACCGCGCGGCCGGGCAGGCGGGCGTGGCGCTCCTCGTGCCAGACCCGCGCGCGGGGGTGCTCCTCGAGGAGCCGGTCCGCGACGGACCGGCTCGCGCTCGTGGGCGGCCCGGAGTGGACCTCGATCCGGCTCAGGTGCTTGGTGCTGACGAAGCCGTACTGGCTCGGGCTGACCAGGCGGGCGGGCGCACCGTGGTCGCCGTCGAGCGGCCGGCCGTCGAGGTTCTCGGCGATCAGGACGTCGTCGCCCAGCGCGTCCTCGATGGCCGCGACCGACCGGTGGCCGTCGAGCCCGACGAACGCCACGTGGCCGATCGCGTCGGCGCCGTCGAGGGCCGGCGCGATCACCTGCTCGTAGAAGATCCGGAACGGAACCCCCTCCCACCGCAGCCCGATGGCCGACCAGCCGGCGACGCAGTGGAGGTCGGCGACGACCTCCCGGCGCGGCATCCGGGCGAGGTCGGAGAGCGGCACGGCGAGGGTCACGTCCCCACCGATCTCGATCACCGGGTGCGCGGGCACGGCCGGGGGCGGGTGGTGCAGGTGCGTCCCGAAGCGCGGGAACCCCTCGACCGCCTGCTGGCCGGGCGGCAGCACCAGCCCGTGCCGCTCCTCGACGCGTGGTGCCGCGGGTGTCGTGCTCATCGTCCGCCCCTATCTGTACGACGGCGTATATCAGGGGCGTGCGACGCTAGCACCCCGTGTACGGCGCCGTACAGATGCGAACGCAGGAAGGAGCCCTGCCATGGCCGTGGCTCGCACGCCCCGACACCGGTGGATCGACGAGGGTTCGCGGGCCCTGGCCGCCGGCGGCCCGGACGCGGTGCAGATCGAGCCGCTGGCCCGGGCGCTGGGCGTGACCAAGGGCGGCTTCTACGGCTACTTCGCCGATCGGAAGGCGCTGCTCGAGGAGGTGCTCGCGACGTGGGAGTCGCGGAGCACCGAACAGGTCGTCGACCGTGTCGAGCACGAGGGCGGCGACCCCATGACGCGGGCCCGGCGGGCCGCGGAGCTCACGTTCAGCGCCGACCTCCGGCCGGTCGACCTCGCGGTCCGGGACTGGGCGCGCCGCGACGCGGGGGTCGCCGAGCGCCTGCGGCGCGTGGACAACGTCCGGATCGCCTACCTGCGCACGCTGCTGCGCGGGGTCGCCGCGGACGACGAGGACCTCGAGGCCCGCTGCCTGATCGCCTTCTCCGTGGCCATCGCCGATCACCTCATCGCCGCCGACCACGGCCCCCGCAGCCGCGCCGACGTCCGCGAGGCGATCCGCCGGCAGCTCTTCACCGCGACGAGGCAGTAGCCGGCCGTCCACGGGCTACCGTCGGGCGATGGACGGGTCGGGGACGCGCGGCGGCACGGAGATCACGAGCCTCGAGCAGCTGCGGGCGGTGATCGGCGAGCCGGGCGACCGCGCCCGGGACAAGGTGCGCGCGTCGCTCGACGAGGTCGACCGGGCCTTCATCGGCTGCTCGCCGATGCACTTCCTGGCCACGTCGGGCGGCGACGGTCCGCTGGACGTGTCCCCCAAGGGCGACCCGTCGGGTGCTGTCCACGTCGTCGACGACCGGACCCTGCTGCTCCCGGACCGTCCGGGCAACCGCCGGGTCGACGGGATGACCAACATCCTGGTCGACCCACGGGTGGCGCTGCTGTTCGTCGTCCCGCGCCGCGGCGACACGCTGCGCGTCAACGGGCGGGCGCGGCTCCTGCTGGACCCCGACGACGCCGCCGCCTTCGAGCACCGTGGCCACCGCCCGCGCATCGTCGTCGAGGTGTCGGTCGACGAGGTCTTCTTCCACTGCCCCAAGGCCTTCATGCGGTCCCACCTGTGGGACCCGCAGGCGTGGCCGGACACCGACCTCCCGAGCGTCGCCGCGATCGCGCACCGGACCAGCCCCGCGTCGTCGCTCGACGAGCTGGAACGCCGCTACGCGCCGGAGAACTACCGGCAGCTCCTCTACTGACCTGGAACACTCCGCCGGATGGGCCGAGCCGAACGCCATCCGGCGGACAGCATCCTCGACGCGGCGCGGGAGCTGGTCCTGGGCGAGGGGGTGCGGGCCGCGACCGTCGACCGGATCGTCGTCGCCAGCGGCGCACCCAAGGGCTCGATCTACCACCGCTTCGGGACGCTCGACGACCTGCTGGCCACGATGTGGCTACGGGCGGTCCGCGACTCGCAGGCCCGGTTCCTCGCGGCCCTCGACGGTGAGGACGTCGCGACGGTCGCGGTCGACGCGGCGCTGAGCCTCGTCGACTTCGCCCGCGACCGACCCGACGATGCGGCCCTGCTGGTCGTCCTGCGGCGCGAGGACGTCGCCCGGCACGTGCGGAGCGAGGACCTGCGCCGGGAGCTGGGCACGGTCAACGCTCCCCTCGAGCGCGGGGTGGAGGACCTGACGGTCCGGCTCCACGGTCGGGCGACCCGGGCGGCGGTCGAGCAGACCGTCTTCGCCGTGGTCGACCTGCCTCTCGGCGCGATCCGTCGTCACCTCCTGGCCCGCCGGGCGCCACCGCCCGCGCTCCGCGACCCGCTCGCGCGTGCGGTCCGGGCCGCGCTGGACCTCCCGGCCCGATAGCTCGGTCTGTCGTTTTATTGGACGAGATGGTCTACTAAAACGACCGACGAGGGGAGGTCCCGTGTCCCGACGAGTGGACGTCGTGCGCCGGCTCTTCGCGGCGGTCGAGGCGCGCGACCTGGGCGCGGTGCTCGACTGCTACGGCGACCGGATCGAGATCCACGAGATGCCCTCGCTGCCCTACGGCGGCGTGTACCGGGGTCGGCGCGGTGCGCGCGACCACGCGGAGGCCTTCGTCCGGGCCTGGGGCCCCTTCCAGCGCGGGCGGGAGCGGCTCGAGCCGAGCTTCGCCGAGACCGACGACGAGCGGGTGGTGGCCCTCTTCCGGCACCGCGCGCTCGACGAGGCCGGTGGCGCACGGCTCGACGTCGAGGAGGTCGGGATCTACGAGGTGCGCGACGGGGTGATCGAGCGGTCGACGATGGTGCACGCCGACCCCGAGCGGCTCGTGCGGTTCCTCGGCGGGAGCTCGCGGTGACGCGGGCCGGACCGGCGGCGGGGTTCCTGCTGTGCCTGCTGTGGGCGCCGATGGCGCTCGCGGTGCCGGGGTTCCCGGACCTCGGCAGCGTCGAGGCAGTGGTCGGCTACTGGTCCACCGACCTCGCGCTGGTGCAGGCCGTGGTGCTCTCGGTCAGCGTCGGTTACCTGCCCCTGCTCGTGTTCCTCGGCGCGCTCGCGGCGCGGCTGGGCGCCGACCCCGCGGTGCGGGCGTGGTCGTGGACCGCGGTGGGCGCGGCACTGGTGTTCATGACCGCGCTGAACGTGGCGATAGGGCTCGTGGTGGCGGCCGGCCTGGTGGCGGCCGCGGACCCGGCGAGCGCCTACGCCCTGCACGTCGGCGGGTTCGTGCTCGCGGCGCCGGCCGCGTTCGCCGGGGTGGCGTTCTTCGTCGCGGTGGCGGTCGTGGCGTTCGCCTCCGACGTCCTCCCCCGCTGGTCGGGGTGGGTCGCGCTCGCCGGGGTGGTCGCCAACGTCGGCGCGGTGGGCGGTGTCGCCACGTTGACCGGCCCCTGGAACTCGGGCAACGGGGTCATCGGCGGGATCGCCGCACCGCTCGGCCTGTTCGTGGTGTGGATCCTCGCCGTCAGCGTGTGGTGGTGGCGCGAGCCGGTGTGTGCCCCCGCGCAGGGCGACGCCGTCCGGCAGTGCTGACCGTCTCCCGCCGCTGCGGTCAGCTCCCGACGAGCTTGGCCAGCTCGCGCATCTCGACCTCGGGGTCGACGACGGGCTGGATGACGATCTCGTCGATCCCGGCCCGCTCCATGCCCGCGATGCGGGAGGTGAGCTCGTCCCGCGTGCCGACCAGGCCGAGCTTGTCCACCAGCGACGGCACGACCAGGTCACGGTCCCCGGGATCGATGCGCCCCAGGTAGCCGCGGTAGAGCACGTCGTGTCGGTCGGTGGCGGTGGCCGTGGTGCCGCGCCGGTCGAGGAGGCGCCGCACGGCCTCGTTCTCCTCCTCGGACAGCGCGTCGCCGAAGGCGGGGTTGTCCGCGGCGAAGGTCAGCAGCGCCATGGCGATGTGGCCCATCGCGTCGCGGGAGGCGTCGCCGTAGCGGTCCTCGCCCTCGCCGAGGACGTGCACCGAGGTCATGACGTAGGAGTCGACGTCGAGGGGGTTGCCGGACTCCCGGGCCGCGTCGCGACGGGTCTGGTCGAAGCCCTCCCACGCCGCCGGGTCGAGCAGGCCGAACGAGATGACGCCCGCGCCGAGGCGCCCCGCGATGGCCGCGGCCTTGAGCCCGAAGGCGGCCACGACGAACTCGACGGGATCGTCGATGTTCACGTAGGGACCCACGTGCAGGAACCGGACGTCGCGGACGCGATCGCCCTCCCGGTACTCGGTGGACCGGCCCGCGCAGAGGTCCTGGAGCTGGGCGGTGAAGCGCTCCAGCTCGGCCATCGTGGTCGGCAGCATGCCCAGCGTGCGCCGCGCGGTGTTGCCGGTGCCGACGCCGCAGATGACCCGCCCCGGGGCGAGCGCGTTGAGGCTCGCCAGCGCGGCGGCGGCGGCCGGGGCCGAGCGCAGCGCCGGCGAGGTCACGCCGACGCCGAGCTTGATGCGACGGGTGGCCTTGGCGCACAGGCCGAGCGAGACGAACGGGTCGCCGTTGACCATCGGGGTGTCGTAGACCCAGAAGCTCGTGAAGCCGAGTTCCTCGGCGAGGACGGCGAGGTCCTCCACGCCCGGACGCGCCGTCACGACGATCCCAGTGCGCATGCGCTTCTCCTGCCGGTTGGCTACGGTGAAGGTGACTGAGCGCATAGTCACTGTGACCTGGAACTCGTGTCAAGGCGGTGGTCGGATGGCACCGAGGCAGGCGCACCGCCGTGCCCGGGTGGCCGGGGCGGCGATCGACGAGCCGTCGACGGAGCTGTGGGGGCCGGAGTTCGCCGAGGTCGCCCGCCGGCTGCTGAGCTCGGCGGTGCTGTGCTTCGCCCGCAACGGCTTCCACGCGACCACGACCCGCGACGTCACCGCGGGCGTGGGCCTGAGCCCCGGCGCTCTCTACGTGCACTTCTCCACCAAGGAGGACGTGCTGTTCGCGGTGGTGCGGGTGGGCCACGAGCGCGCGCTGGCCGAGCTGGGCGACCAGGGCAGCGGTGAGGGCGCCGCCGAGGAGGTGGCGGACCTGGTGCGCCGGTTCGTGGCGTGGCACGCGCGCCACCACACGGTGGCCCGCATCTGCCAGTACGAGCTCGCCGGCCTCGAGCCCGACCACGTCGAGTGCGTCCGGGAGCTGCGCCAGCAGATCAACCAGGTGTTCCGCCGGGCGGTCGCGCGCGGGGTGGACGCGGGGGTGTTCGACGTCGCGGACGTCGACCGCGCGGCGCGGGCGATCATCTCCCTCGGGGTCGACCTGGTGCGGTGGTACCGGCTCGACGGCCCGGACTCGCCGGACGCGCTGGCTGCGGAGTACGCCGAGCTGGCCCTGCGGATGCTCGGCACCCGGCCGGTCTGAAGCGCGGCACGCGCGGTCGTCAGGGGCGATGCACGCCACGGACGAGGCAGTCGGCCCGTCCCGTCGGGGAGGACGGGGCTCAGGCGTCGGTCGCCACCGCGACGAAGCAGAACCGGTCGATGCTGAACAGGTAGTCGGTGCCTCGGGAGCGCAGGTCCTCGCGCCAACGGTCCACGTCCTGCTCGGTGAGTCCCTGTCGGCCGGTGACGTAGGCACCGATGCCGTCCATCGTCCAGGCGCTGTAGGTGTCGTCGTCGTAGACGGGGTTGAACAGCGGGATCAGCACACGGTCGACGACGCGGAACCCCGCCCGCTCCAGCAGTCCGGGCAGCACCCGGGGCAGGCGGGGGTGGACCAGGTGCTCCTCCCAGGCCGCCATCACCCGCTGGTGCAGGTCGCGGTCGGCCGCGTGCCACACCACCGAGTCCCAGTCGGTGTCCAGGAGCACGACGCGGCCACCTGGCCGCAACACCCGCCGCACCTCGACGAGGGCGCCGAGGACGTCGGCCACGTATTCGTACACCTGGGTCGACACCACGGCGTCGAACGCGTCGTCGGCGTAGGGCAGGACCTCGGCGCTCCCCTCATCGACGCTCACCCCGGGGCGACCGGCGCAGTGCGCCGCGGCGATGGCGTTCATCGCCGGGCTGGGGTCGAGCCCGTGTGCCGACCCCTCGGGTCCGACCGCGTCGGCGATGGAGGCCAGCAGGAACCCCGGCCCGGAACCGACGTCCAGGACGCGCTCACCGGGCCTCGCACCCAGCAGCGTGAGCACCTCGTCCCGTTGCCGGACCACGTCCGGCGTGGCGTAGACACCCTGGATCCGCCGCGCACCCTCGTCGTCGAACGGCAACATGGTCACGAGCCGCCTCGCTCACCTGCGGAGGAGGGCGACGATAGACCCGCCCGGCCGGGCGTGGTCGCGACGAAGACCGTGTTCGCCGCCTCGCGGCCCTGCAGGGGTCGGCGGCCGTCATGCCCGCCCAGCCGCGTCGGGGGTGTCGCTCGGCGCCGAGACGAACTCGACGCTGCTGAGGAACACGTACTCGACGAACCCGGCGAGCGCGATCACCGCCGGCAGGAAGATCCCGGCGGTGTTGATGTCCCACACGCCGTGCGGGTAGTGGACACCGCCGGCGACGAACATCGCCGTCGCCACGACCGCGGAGACCACGGCCGCGCGACGCAGCGCGGTCCGCGAACGCAGGGACACGAGCAGGAGCGCCCCCAGGCCGGCCAGGACCGCGAACTGGGGCAGCCCCAGGCGGAACCCCGCCACTGCGGCCGTCGCCGCGTCGCTGCCCATGGCGATGACGACGCCGGCGCCGCCGAGGGCCACCGCCAGCACGCCCTCCAGCGCCATCGCCACACGCGTGCGACGGGTGAACCGGCGGGCCTCCTGGTCGAGGTGCTCCGTCGCGATCGCCCGCACGTCGCGTCCTGTCGCCGCCGTCCCCATCTCCGCACACTCCTCGATCACTCGTCCGCCCGTCGGTCGGGCTCCGACGTCATGGTGCGTCGATTCCGTTGCCCGGCGGTTGTAGCGCCGTGACAAGCTCAGTGCTCGTCCTTGTCGCGGACCGAGGCGCACATGATCACGCTGGACCGGTTGGTGAACGTCCTCGCCGGCAGCGGCGCGCGGCTCGTCGCCGGCGCCCACACCCGCGAGGCGATGCTGCGCAGCGTCGTCGTGCACGACGCGACGGACCGACGCGCGACCACCGGCGACGTCTTCCTGGCGGTGGGGATCGAGGCACCGGCCGAGGCCGTCGCACTCGCGACCCGGGCGCGGGCGAGCGCGGTGCTGGTGCGTGCGCCGACGCCGCTCGAGCCGGCGGTGGCGTCGGCGGCCGCGGACGCGGGGATCGCCGTGGTGCTGGTCGAACCCGAGGTGTCCTGGAGCCACCTGACGGGGCTGACCTACGGGCTGGTCCTCGAGGGCCGCGAGACCGAGTCGGGGCGGGGCCCGACGGACCTGTTCGCGCTCGCCGACACGCTCGCCGCCGCGCTCGGGGGTTCCTCGGTGGTGATCGAGGACCAGCTCTCCCGGGTGCTGGCCTACTCCAGCTCCGACGAGGTCGTGGACGCGGTGCGCTCCCGGACCATCCTGGGGCGACGGATGCCCGACCCGGTGCGCGAGGTGTTCGCCGAGCGCGGGGTGTTCGGCCACCTCGCGGGCTCCGACGAGCCGCTGTTCGTCGAGCCCGCCCCCGATCACGGGTTCGGCGGCCGCATGGTCGTCGCCGTCCGCGCCGGCCGGGAGCTCCTCGGGTCGCTCTGGGTCGAGACCGGGATGCCGTTCGACGACGTGCGCCGGGGTGTCCTCGAGGACGGCGCCCGGACCGCGGCGCTGCACCTGCTGCGCTCGCGGGCCAGCGCCGATCTCGAACGGCAGGTGGAGTCCGACCTGGTCACCCGGCTGCTCGAGGGCACCGGCGACCCCCAGGCCATGATCAGCCAGCTGGGCCTGGTCGCCGCGGGGCTGCGCGTCGTGGCCCTGCAGGCCCATGCCGAGGACGAGCAGCACGCCGGGGTCCTGCTCACGTTCGACCACGTCACCACGGGCTTCGGGTGGTCCCGCCCGGGGCGCAGCGCGCTGTTCGCGAACACCGTCTACACCCTGTTGCCCGCCCGGGACGACACGGTCGACGGTGCCCGGCGGTGGGTGGCGTCGGTGCGGGCGGGCCTGCCGCCGCACGTGGGTCTCGTGGCCGGCGTCGGCGGCGTCGCCGACGCGCCGTCCCTGCCCGCGAGCCGCCGGGAGGCCGACGAGTGCCTCGCCCTGCACGCCTCCCGCCCCGAGCTCCCGCCCGTCGCGTACGACGAGTCCTGGGACCGGATCGTCATGCGCCGCCTGCGTGCGGTCACCGCGGCCGGGCGCGTGCCGGAACGGGGTCCCGTCGCGGAGCTCCGACGGCACGACCGGCGACACGGCACCCACTACGTGTCGACCCTGCGGGCGTGGCTCGCCGCGCACGGCGACATCCCGGTCACCGCCGCGTCCCTCGACGTGCACCCGAACACCGTGCGCTACCGGCTCCGTCGGATGGACGCGATCACCCACCTCGCGACGGGCCATCCCGACCAGCGCCTCGCCATGATCGTGGCCCTCGCCGCGCTGGACGGCGACGGCGACTGATCGGCGTCAGACCGCCGCGGTGTCCGTCCGGGCGGAACGGCGCAGCCGCCGGATCAGCCAGACGGACAGGCCGGTGAGCGCGGCGAAGAACACCGCCGGGCCCGGTGCGCCGGCCGCCACCATGAGCGCAGCCATGACCGTCCAGACGACCACCGCCACGAGGTGGAAGGCCATCTCGTGGGCTCGCTGGCGCGCCACGCGCGCCGCGGTGACGTCGAAGGCCTCGGCCCACGCGGGGTCGTCGGCGAGCATCCGGTCCTCGATGTCGCGCAGCGTCGCGCGCTCCTGGTCGCTGAGCATGGTCGACCTCCTCGTGGCCATTGCGCTCGACGATCCCGGCACACGCGGGCGTCGGCGTTGTCCCCGGCGACAGGTCGCCCGACGAACGTTGTCGTCGGAGAACAAGGCACTCCCCGCGTGGCCCGCCCACGCTCGACGCATGGCACGGGAGGCGGAGGTCGTCGTCGGGGTCGACGGGTCGCTCGGGGTGCTGGCCGCGGTGAGCTGGGCGGCCGCCGAGGCGGCTCGTCGGGGAGCGCGCCTGCACCTGGTGGAGATCCGGTCGACGGGAGTGGAGGACGCCCGCCGCTCGGCGCCGCTGCGCCGGGCGCGGGCCGTCGCCGCAGCGGTCGCACCGGGGAACCCGGTCAGCGCCGAGTCCCTGACCGGTGCGGTCGGACCGGTGCTCCGGGCGTGCGCACGGGACGCCGACCTGCTCGTGATCGGGAGCCGTCGCCACGCCGACCCCTCGACGGTGCCGGACGGGACCACGTCCTTCCTCCTCGCGGGGGCCGCCTGCCCGACCGTCGTCGTGCCGGCGAGATGGGCCGGTTCGTGGGCGTCCACGCCCTCGGCCCGGCCGGTCGTGGTCGGGCTCGCGGGCACCCCGCAGGACCCCTGCGTCCAGACGCTCGCCGGGCAGGTCGTCCGGCGGTTCGGGGTCGAGCTCATCTCCGTGTGGCCGCGACGCCGCTGCTCGCGGGACCGGGAGGACGACGGCGCCGACCTGACCGAGGCGCTGCTCGACGTCGGTCGCTGGGCCCAACTGATCGTCGTCTCGCCGTCGCCCGTCGTGCAGATGGACAGGTTGCTCCAGCGCAGTCCCTGCGCGGTGATGCTCCCCCCGGGTCTCGTCGCGCGCCCTCCCTCGACAACGAATGGTGGACCCGCCGTGTCATCGACCCGTGGCGCCTGGCTGAGCCCCGAGGGCTACGAGCACGCCGTCGCCGAGCTGGACCGTCTCCTCCTCACCCACCGCTCGAGCCCACGCCGTCTCGACGACGAGGGCCCGGACGGCCTGGCCGTGCGGGAATGGCGGGAACAGCGGATCCGCGACCTCCAGGAGCTCCTCCTGGCCGGCGACTCGGGCCGTACTCCCGAGGACGACGGGGTCGCCGAGCCGGGCATGGTGCTGACCGTGCGCCTCGACGACGACCCCGAGCCGGAGGTGTTCCTCCTGGCGCACGGAGGGCCGATGGTGAGCGCCGCGCCGGACGTCTGCTCCCCCGACTCCCCCGTCGGCCGGGCGCTGCTGGGCGCGCGGCCCGGCGACGTCCGGACGGCCACGGTGCCGTCCGGCGCCGAGGTGCGCCTCGCGGTGCTGTCGGCCACGCCGCTGGACCGGTACGCCCGGGAGGCGACAGCACCTCGCCAGGATCCTTCCTCGGTGAGCAGCGGCCGTCCCTGAGGTGGGCGTGGCCTTGGCCGTCCTTCGGCCGAGGCCGATCGTGCACCGGCGCGCCCAGTCCGACGACCGGAGGGGCCACGGAGAACCCGTCGCCGGTCCCGGCGAGACCATGGACCGGTGGACCGCCTGGGACCGATCGACGCGAGCTTCTACCACCTCGAGAGCCGCACGACCCCGATGCACGTGGGCTCGGTGTCGGTGATGGAGGGTCCGGCGCCCCGGTACGAGGAGCTCACGGCGCTGCTGGCGAGCAAGCTCCCGCACGTGCGTCGGTACCGCCAGCGGGTGCGCACCGTCCCCCTCGGCCTCGGGCGGCCGGTGTGGGTGGACGACCAGGACTTCCGGGTCGACCAGCACGTCCGGCAGGTCGCGGCGGACGAGCCGGGTGGCGACGAGCAGCTGCGCGACCTCGTCGCGCGGGTCGTGGAGCAGCCCCTGGACATGGCGAAGCCGCTCTGGGAGGTGTGGCTGGTCGACGGGCTCGCCGACGATCGGTGGGCGATCATCGCCAAGGTCCACCACTGCATGGTGGACGGGATCGCGGGCACCGACCTGTTGCAGCTGATCTTCGATCAGGAGCCCGGGGCCGGTGGCGAGGAGCCGGAGCCCTGGGTGCCCGACCCCGAGCCCTCCACCGCCGCCGTGATCGCCCGGAGCGTGCGCGACACGGTCACCGACGCGGGGCACCACACGGTCGCGCAGCTGGGCGCGCTCCGCGACCTCGCCTCCCCGACGGAGTGGGTCCGCCGGACGGACGCCGTGGCCGCCGCGGTCCTCGACCTCGCCCGCCAGGCCACCGCGCGGACGGCGTCCGGCCTGAACGGTCCCCTCGGGCGACGCCGCCGGTGGGCGTGGACCGCCACCGATCTCCCGACCGTCCGCCGGACCGCTCGCCGACTCGGTGGCTCGGCCAACGACGTGGTCCTCGCCGCGATCACGGCCGGCCTCCGCGACCTGCTCGCCGGGCGCGACGAGCTCACCGACCACCTCGTCGTCCGCACCCTGGTGCCGGTGTCGGTGCGGCGTGCGTCCGAGCGCGGCGAGGTCGGGAACCGGATCACCACCGTGCTGGTCGACCTCCCCGTCGGTGAGGCGGACCCCCTGGCCCGGTTCGCCGCCGTGCAGCGGCAGATGGACGACCACAAGCGGCGGGTCCTCGCGGTCGACGCCCGGACGCTGCTCTCGGCGGGCGACCTCGTGGCGCCGGCGCTGCTCGCCCTGGGCGCCCACGCGACGAGGTCCGCACAGCCCATCGCCCAGGCCGTCGCCACCAACGTGCCCGGACCACCGAGGCCGCTCTACGCGCTCGGGCGGCGCATGACCTCCCTCCACGCCCACGTGCCGATCACGATGGGGTGCCGGCTCGCGATCGGCGTCTTCTCCTACGCCGGGCGCATGACCTTCGGCATCAACGCCGACCACGACGGCGTGCCGGACGTCGACGTGCTCGCCGCCGGCATCGAGCGGGGGCTCGAGGAGCTCGTGGCGCAGTCCTGACCGGGAGCCGTGCTACCGCTGTCGTCCCTCCGACTCTCGCCGCCCCAGGCGCAGGAGCGCGATGCGGCGGCGGACCCCGGCCTGGTAGTCGGCGAAGCCGGGCCAGGCCGCGACGAAGCGCGCCCACACCGCGGGGTGCTCGTCGTCACCGACCTGCTCGGCGACGACGTCGAAGCGCTCGCCGCGCAGGGTGACCTGTGCGTGGGGATGGGCCTGCAGGTTGAGCCACCACGGTGGTTCGCGGTCGACCCCGCCGTGGGAGGCGGCCACGAGCAGATCGTCGCCGTCGGGCAGGGCCAGCAGCATCACCGTGCGCGGCTGCCCGCTGCGCCGCCCGGTGGTGGTCAGGGCGACCGCGGTCGTGCCCGCGATCCACCGGTGCCCCCACCGCCCGCCGGTGGCGCGCACGAGCGCGACCTGGACCCGGGTGACCGCCTTCATCAGCCGCACCGTCCACCGGTCTCCGGCGGAGAGCCCCGTCCCGAACAGGCGCGCCGCCCGCGCCCGGAACCGGCGCTCGGTGACCGCGAGGATCGCCCGCAGCGGCGGCGGGGCGTCCGCGAGCAGCACCCGACGCTCATCCGGGGTGGCGTGCCCGACCACCCAGGGCACCACGAACGTCAGCACGCCCAGCCCGAGGGTGCCGCGGAACCGTTCCTGCAACCGGGCGTAGTCCTCGACGGTGACCCGCTCGGTGATGATCGGGAACACGTCGCGCTCCTCGTCGGCGACGTGACGGGCCAGCAGGTCGGCCAGCTCGTGCAGCGTCGCCGCCAGCTCCGGGGTCGCGGTGTCGGCGGCCGCGAGGTCGCCGGCGCGGACGAGCAGCGGGTCGAGACGGTCGTGGTCCTCGGTCAGCGCCACCAGCGCCGTCAGGTCCCCCGCGACGGCCTCGAGCAGCGGCCACACATCGTCGTCCTCCACGCGGTGGTGGTTGACGATCTCGGTGGCGACGCCCCGCAGG